>JAXDAR010000050.1:0-2864 GCA_034679645.1 Methanothrix sp.
CACCCGGATGGCGTTATCCAGGGAGGCTGAGGTGACTATCTGCCGGGCGGTTATGCCTTTAGCCACCAGATCCATGATCTTCATCCCGGAGAGCTTGGCCAGACGGATCTTTCGCGCATCGACGGCATGAGCGGTAGCGCAGCCGGGCAGGGAGAGGCCCATGGCCTCAGTGAGGCAGGCCATGGTGTTGGCGGTAAACAGGCCGGCACAGGAGCCGGCACCGGGACAGGCCATATCCTCCAGGGCATCCAGGGTCTCGCCCCCCTTCTGCCATTCCTCGAAGACATTGATAAGGTCCAGCTCCTTATCGCAGGCAAAGCCGGGCAGCATCGGACCGCCTGTGACCACGATGGTGGGCAGGTCCAGCCTCCCCGCGGCCATGATATGCCCGGGGACGATCTTATCGCAGGTGGGGATCATCACCAGGCCGTCGAGCTGGTGGGACTCGGCCATGATCTCAATGGTGTCCTCGATCAGCTCCCGGCTGGGCAGGGAATATCTCATCCCCTTATGGCCCATGGCTATGCCATCGCAGACCCCGATGGTCTGGAACTCAAATGGGACTCCTCCGGCAGAGAGGATCCCAGCCTTCACCGCCTCCCCCAGCCGGTGGAGATGAATGTGTCCGGGTATAAAATCGTTACAAGAGTTTACCACGCCGATAAAGGGACGGCGAATCTCCTCATCGCACAGGCCGGTGGCCTTGAGAAGAGCCCTGTGAGGCGCTCTCTCCCTACCCACCTTGGTGACATCGCTCCTCATATCCAAAGACCTCATTCGCCCTTGCCACTTTTCCGTTTAAGTAGTTGCTGTTAAATACCACAAGATACTTGCCGCCAGAAGGTGTTTGAAAGCATGGATGCCTACTCATTGTTCCTGGTGCTCCTGGCGATCTACATAGCGGTCTTGCTCGGGATCGGTCTGTACGTCTCCCGCAGGCAGAGGTCGGAGACCGACTTCTGGCTGGCGGGAAGAGAGCTGGGACCGATCAGCTTAGGACTTGCTGCCGCTTCGGCATGGACCACAGCCAGCGCACTACTCTTAGCCACAGGGCTGTTCCTCCTCTTCGGCATAGGCTCGATCTGGATCTGGGTGTTCCCCAACATCGCCGGCCTGGCCATAATCGCCGCCATATCGGGCAGGATCAAGAATATCCCTGCCCTGACCCAGCCCGAACTCATGGAGATAAGATATGATCCCATGATCCGGGCGCCGGTGGCCGTCGCCGTCACCATCATGATGGTCCTCTTCTCGGTTACTGATTTCATCGGCTTCAAATTAGTGCTGGGGACCTTCTTCGGCATAGAGCCCATCTTCGCCATCGCCATCATGGCCGTCTCAGTAGCCCTTTACGTCGGTGTAGGCGGCTTTCGGGCGGTGGTCTGGACGGACATGGTTCAATACGCCCTTCTGGCCAGCCTGGCTGCTTATGTGGCCTATCTGGCTTTAGACCTGTCTGCTAATAAGGGAGTCTCCCTGATTGCCGCATCCTCAATGCTGGGCGCTGACTGGTGGGATATCTTCTCCCTGGGCGGCATATTGGGTGCCCTGGTCTTCATCGTGGCCCTGGTGCCCGGCTGGGTGGCGGAGCAGGACCCCTGGCAGAAGGTCTGGGCAGCGCGCGATGATCGCTCCGCGAAGAGAGGGCTACTGCTGGGCGCCACCCTGTTGATCCTGATATACTCCTTCTGCCTGCTGGCGGCCATCGGCCTCTCGGTGATCTATCCCCGGCCGGGGAACGAGATGGAAGCGGAGATGCTCTATCTGCAGATCATAAGCGACAATGTCCCCGGATGGCTCCTGGGCCTCCTGACCATCGGCTTTGCCGCGGCATCCATGTCCTGCACCGATACATTTGCCACCTCGGGGGCATCCTGCCTCTCCCGCGACCTGATCCAGCGGCACCTCTGGCCCACAGCCACGGTGAAGGAGATGATGATTCTAAACAGGATTCTGATCGTGATTATGGTCTTCTTATCCGCCTTCATCGCTCTGAATGTGGACAGCATCATGGACGCGGTGATCATCGCGACGGTCATCGGCACGACATCCTACTTCTTCCCCATTATCGGCGGCCTGTACTGGAAGAGGGCCACGAAGTGGGGAGCCATGGCGGCCCTGGTGGTGGGCGGCGGGACCCAGATTCTTCTCATATCCTATGAGCAGTTCTGGCTCAAGCAGCCTTTAGAGAGCATCTCTCCCTATCTGGTGGAGCACGGCGTTCTGGTTGGCCTCTCTTTGAGCGCCATCTTCTTCCTGGGAGTATCGCTGGCCACCAGGAAGGCGGAGGATATCCGCCTGGCTCCGTTCTTCCCCGATATCGCAGAGAGGGTCTTTGAGAGCAGTGCTCCGGGAGCGGACAGGACGAGCCCGATCTATCAGAAAATCAGCTCAAAGATCGAGGAGAAGACGGCAGGGGAGCGCATTCATCTCCATATGGCCATTGAGTACTCTTTAGTTCGCGAAGAGGGGGCGCCTGCAAATCTGATCTGGAAGCCCTTTGTGGAGAAGCTTATGGAGAGCAATCCCATCTGGTTTACTCCTACCGGCAGCCACGTCGCCTACCGCCTCAACCAGGCGGATATGCTGGCCTGCGTCAAGATGGTACACGGCACCTCCCGACAGATCTGGCTGGATGCGGATCCAAAGCATCAGGATGTCGAACGCCAGAGGGATGAACTGGTTGTTGCCTGCCGGGAGATCGCGGCGGTGTTGCAGGAGATAGGCCTGGCACCATCACCAAGGACATGAGAGAAGATATACAACTGGCTGTGGTAGGAGCGGGCCCGGCGGGGAGCACCGCCGCCCTGGTAGCGGCGCGGGAGGTGGATGTGGTGCTCATCGACAGAAAGAACGAGATAGGA
>JAXDAR010000051.1:0-5564 GCA_034679645.1 Methanothrix sp.
GGGCCAGGGATCAGTGCTACCTGGTCTTTGACCTTTACCAGGAGATGAGATGGCAGAGGATTAGCACCTGTCTGGGAACCATACCCGCCGGGGCCAGCATTGAATACGATTATCCGCTCAGCGGGGACTGGATCTGCGGAAAACAGCTCATAATCATGGATCTGGTCCTGACCTGGAGCGGCCAGGAGGGCAGGGCCTGTACGGATGAGGCGTCCTGCGATGATCATTCCGGTGCGAACTGCTGGAGAAGCGAAAAACCGCTTATCGTAGGGTACTCGAAAAGCCCGATCATAGAAGAGATAGAGACCGCGAGCCCAGCAGCCTGCTCACCGGTTACGCCCTCACCGATTCCTGCTCCAGTCGAACTTGCCATTTATAAGAGCGCTCCTGCTAAGGCATCTGCGGGATCGTCCATTGCCTATCTGATTGTGGTCGAGAATCAGGGCATTGAAGAGGCCGACGCCCATGTTCGTGACACGCTCCCAGAAGGCCTGAACGGCGCCGAGTATTCTCTCGACGGCATCAGCTGGAGCCCTTATTCGTCCGGCGGCTCAATGCTGTTACAAGATATCCCTGCCTGGGAGCTGCGGACGATATACCTCAGGGCAACAGTTGACAGCCAGGTAGCTGAGGGAACAGAGCTGACCAACCAGGCAAGTCTGGCTGAAGGCGGACAGGCCTCTGCCTCGACTAAGATCAGCAAGGCCGGCGGCGGGGGAGAGGCATTGCTGGAGATTCAGAAGACCGGACCCACTCAGGCGGCGGCAGGCTCAACCGTTACCTATACCATCCTGGTCAGCAATAGCGGCACCGCTTCAGCCGAAGGTGTCGAGGTCACCGACACCTTGCCGGGGGAAATTGGAAGCGCGCAGTACTCTCTGGACGGGTCCACCTGGCTCTCCTACAGCTCGGGCAACACCATATCTCTGGGCACCATCATTCAGGGTGAGCTGAGGACCGTCTACGTGAAGGGCACTGTTAGCTCGAATACCGCCGACGGCACGGTCATAACCAATCAGGCCTGTCTGGTGGGCGAGGATAAATGCGCCTCCTGTGAGACCACTGTATCAGTAACCAGTGTGTTCAACCCCCGGTTATGGAGCAAGACTGCATTGGGAAAAATCTATCCCGGGCAGCAGATAACATACGATATATTTCTCATAAATCTGGGCGAGAAGCCAGGAGAAATCACGGTCGCAGATGATTTGCCGGATTCGATTAAGGATGCTGAGTATTATTATAGTGGGCTATCGAACTGGGAGCCATATTCCTCAGGAATGCCGCTCACCTTCACTCTCAGTAGGCGCGAGGGCAAGCATCTCTATATCCGGGGAACCCTTGATGGAGGTGTCTTGGAGGGGGAGATGATAACAAATACCGCCTGTGTGAGCCAGACTGGCGAGTGCAAATCCTGCACATCCTATGCAAAGGGATATGGGATAGACAAGATAGGTCCGGCCTACGCCGCCCCTGGAGAGAGCATACAGTATACGATTACCGTCACTAACTACCTACCCACCACTGTCAATAATGTGCAGGTCTCGGATGATCTGCCAGGGGAGATCGAAGACCCATGGTACACTACAGAAGACAACTGGTACACTTCTGGCGACATGATCGATCTGGAAGACATCGGGCCAGGTGAATCCAAGACAGTGACCATCGGCGGCAGGATACCTGATTCTGTTTCCGGAATCACGATTACGAATACTGCCAAGCTCCACATTAACGGCAATTATTACGCGAGTGATGTTGTTGAGACCCAGGTCCAAGAGCCCTATGTGGATCTCTCAATATCCAAATCAGGCCCCAGCGTCATCGAGGCCGGAAACAGGGCCTACTACTACATCACCGTGACCAACTCCGGAACGGCCACCGCTTCCGAGGTGGACGTCTGGGATACGCTACCAGCAGGCGTCACAGACGCCAAGGTTTACAGCTTTGTCTTTGAGGAATGGTGGGAGTATCAAAGCGGGGAGAGAGAATACCTGTATGATATTCCTCCTGGCGGCTCAAAAAGCTTAATGATCAGCTTCCTGGTGGGAGAGGACATCGCAGACGGCACAGTCCTCGAAGACCAGGCCTGCCTCGAGGGATATGACCAAACTGACTGCGCCATGGTCCACACATCCGTGATCAACGGACCCAGGCTGTCGGTTACAAAGACAGGTCCGGCGGCAGTTGCTCCTGGTGAGGAGATACTTTACGAGCTTGAAGTCTCAAACACCGGATCCGAAACAGCTACGGGTATCGAGCTGATCGATCAGCTCCCGGCTGAACTTCAGAGCCCGCAATACTCCCTTGACGGTACCTCCTGGCACGACTATGCATCAGGCGATGCGATTCCCCTGGGCGACATCGAGCCCAATTCGCCCAGGACGGTTTCCATCAAAGGCATTGCGGACAGCTCCACCCCCGAGGGGACGACCATCTCCAACACCGCCTGCATCGGCTCCATCTGTGACACCTGGCTGACAAATGTCGCATCGGGCAGCGCGCTGCTCTCTCTGGACAAGAGCGGACCAGCAACATTTGCCGCCGGCGGGCAGATCGTCTACCGAATTGAGGTTTCCAATACCGGAACTGGGGCGGCCTCCGATGTCGAGCTGACCGATCAGCTTCCCGATGCCGTTAAGAGTCCGCAATACACACTTGATGGTACCTCCTGGCAGGACTATACATCAGGGGATGCGATCTCCCTGGGAGACATTGAGCCCAATGTCCCCAAGACCGTTTTCATCAAGGGCACGGTGGACAGCGCCACTCCTGACGGAACAACCCTGACCAACACTGCCTGCATCGGCTCCATCTGCGACTCAGCCGAAACGGCGGTCCAATCCGCCCAGCCCGAGCTTTCCATCGGCATAGACGGCCCGGAGAGCGTGGCCCCAGGCGGAAGGATAACCTACACTATATCGGTGCAGAATCGGGGAGCGGCAGCGGCCAAGGATGTGGCGGTCGAGGACAGTCTCCCGCAGGGGCTGAACGATCCCCAATTCTCGCTGGACGGGACCGTCTGGATGCCCTATTCCGGCCAGGTGGTATTGGACGAAGTGGGAGCCGGAAGCATCAGATTTATGCTAATCAGGGCCGATGTCGATTCGGGGCTTTCGGAAGGCGATCTGCTGGAGAACACCGCCTGCCTGCAGGACTCGGGAGACCCGCAATGCGACAGCATCACCACCGAGGTTCTGGCCTCTTCCAAGCCGGGACTGGGTCTGGCCAAGAGCGCCTCGGCCTCGACGGTATCCCCAGGCGGATATGTCACCTACACCATCAGCTACGAAAATACGGGTGGCATGACGCTGCACGATGTGGTGATCACCGAGCACTATCCTCCGGAGCTATCCATCATCGCGGTCAGTCCGGCTCCGGATGCCGGGACCAACAACCGCTGGACCGTGGGGACGCTCTCAGCTGGCGGAAAGGGCGCCATAACCGTAACTGTCAGAGTGCCCGAAAGCCCTGAGATAATTTTCAGCCTTGAGCAGAGCGTCAGCGGACAGGGCTATGTGAGGACCCTGAAGGATCTGTCAACGGGGGTTAGGCCCTACAGCCTGAGAAATACGGCTACCATCAGCAGCAGCGAGACTGGAACTGCCAGCTACAGCAGCGACGTCACCGTTAGCGGCAAGGGCGGAACGACTCTCCAGCAGAGGGAGAGCGGAAGCGGCATCTACTCCCGAGAGGACCTGCTGCGCTATAATAAGAATAATCGCTATATTCAGGAGAACAGCTCTCTAGATGCCGTCTTCCAACCGGTGTCCTTTGCCCTTCCGCTAGACCGCAACCTTGATTTCAGCAGCAAATGGGCCGAGGATGTAAAGGTCAAGAACTACATCTCTCGCGAATCCATTCACGAGTCTTATCGATATGCGGATATGCTCACGAAGGAAAGAACCACCTCCGCCGATCAAAACGGCTCGTTAATGGAGACTGAGGCCGAGTTTCAGGGAGCTTATCACTTGGGATATCTCGAAGAGACGCCTCCTGACGCTAAGGGTCGTTCATCCACTCTGAAAGAGATGGTCTCAGACTATTCCGGCTCGTTTGAGGTGATCTCCAAGCTAGGATCCAATTACCAGAACAGGTCCACCGCTATCACCGAGGTCCAATATTATGAAGAGCCGCACCTCACCATCTACCAGAGCTATGAGATTTCTAGGGCTGATGAAAATACCATTAACCTTACTGTGAGCCTGCTAAATGACGGCAACCGGTCGTTGGGACCCATCTACATGAGGGACCTGTTCCCGGTCGGTACTTTCTACAGCAGCGCATCGGCCAAACCATCCAGCGACATTTACCACGATACAACCTCTGCCAATTGGACCTTCACCTATCTGCCAATGGGCGGCTCCCTGACGTTATATCTCCAGCTGGGAATCCACCAGGTGATCGACATGCCAGTGAATGTGGTTGAAGTGACCGCCGGAGACAGAGGACGTTGGATAACACCTACAGACTCCATTGTCATGAACTACAACTGGCTGAGCTGTGCCCCTGGCCAGAGATGTACAGGCAGTAGGTCCGAGGGCGGCTGGGAGCCTCCTGACTGGGGATTTGACAGTAGCAACGACACCTGCAGCAGCTGTGTCGCTTACCTTCCTGAGGAGGTGTGAATCCGCTTCGGTAGATGTCCAAGACGCGTCCTGTAGAGATTGTGCGCTACTTTAGGCGACGGAGCAATACCAGACGGCAGACCTCACCTGGGCGAAGTCTGCCGGATTTTTTCTTTTTAATGAATACCCCGCAGCTTGCTGCGGCTGGGATGGGCGGAAACCGACATAAGGTAGGTTGCATATTTAGTGCATAGATGATTGAAGTAAAAAAGGCAAGCCATTGTGCCTATAAAATTCGATATCACATGTTCTTTACTATCAAATATAGAAGAAAGTTGCTTCGAGATAGCGATCGCATTAATTACATTAAGTCTATTTGCCATGAGATAGGCGAAAGATATTGGTTCGATTTTGATGCTATAGGAACTGACGGAGATCATGTCCATGTTTTTGTTGGAGCTGCGCCAAGATGCTCGCCTCCAAAAGTGATGCAAATAATCAAAAGCATAACTGCAAGAGAGATCCTCAAGCAGTTCCCAGAAGTAAGGAAACAGCTTTGGGGAGGCGAATTTTGGAGTGATGGGGGATATATCGGAACAGTAGGGGATGGAGTAACGGCGGAGATCATACGCAATTATGTTGAAATGCAGGGAACACCTGAAGAGAAGGAAGGCTATAAACAGATGAATTTGCTAGATTTCGACTAAAACAGCGCACCCTGCAGCTTGCTGCGGGGTGCGCTGTTTGACTTTTGGAGGTATATATCACTGCTGGGAGGGGAGCACCAAGAGATGCCGAAGACGGCCTCCATCCACAAAACCCCTCCTTCCAAAAGACAAATAAGCTTTCCCATCCCTGCGGCAATGGACATGACCCGATTCATCGTGGTCCTGGGGACCACATCTCACTCCGGAAAGAGCACCATCGTCGCCGCCCTCTGCAGGATCCTTCGAAATCGGGGCCTGAAGGTGGCCCCCTTCAAGTCCCAGAACATGTCCCTCA
>JAXDAR010000052.1:0-6650 GCA_034679645.1 Methanothrix sp.
CGTATCTTCTCCTCATGAAGGGCACGTAAGAACTCCTGATCGTTATCTTCCATTTTTGCTACTCCATTATCAGATATGTATTCTATCTATTAATAACTTTTGTTTGTTATGTATAAATTCCGATCATTAATTACCCTCTAAACGCATTTTTTATGAAAAATATTGATAATGATAGATTTATATACCGAAAAGCACTTTTATTATATGGTGAGGCTATGATCAAACCAAGAATCCTTTTAGTCCTAATATGCTTGACTTTGTCTGTCTTTTCTCTAATCCAGACAATCTCAGCTTATGAAGATACTATATCTGTTATCGAGCAAAAGAATATCACATTTGAGTTGGCCTCTGAACAGGACTTCAGTATCTCGACCAATGCCACCGTCGCCATGTCCATGCAGGAAATTTCGATCAATAGCACAAAGGGCGATGGCAAGAACGCCAGCATAGTCATCATGTCCATGAACCTTGATGCCCAGGATGGTCAGGGCATAAATCAGAGCGAATTTTCCAGCTTCATGGAGAACATGTTCATGGGTGCCATAAGGCTTGCCAACGGAAGAGAACTGGAAAGCGTTGTCACCAAGAGCGCCGCGGGCGAGAATGTGACATTGCACAGGACCATCATCCAATCCGATATTAATAAACCTGCCACTGAGGCATTATCTGCATTCTGGGATCTGGACGAATTCAACCATGTCATTCTAGCCTCTGGGATTGGAATGAATGCCACTAAGGAGATAGTTGAGACATTAAAATTTGCGCCATGAAATATTAGCGCCTTTAGATTGTCTCGTTTTTTTAAAATTTTTTTTATATATTTATGTCTATATTGATCAGTCGACCTCAGTGGTCTCGAACAGATACGCCCCCAGAAAAAGCATTGCGGCGCAGCATACCCCGAGAACGGCAAAATCGGTCAGGGGAGAGAAGGCGCTTGTACCTATAAGGCAGTACCTCAGTCCGTCCACACCATAGGTGAGGGGATTTAAATGAGCCAGGATCCTGATCATCTCCGGGAATTGATCTAAGGGATAGAGCGCCCCGGAGAGGAAGAACAGAGGAAATATCAGGAAATTCATGATCAGGCTGAATCCGGACATATCCTCCATCTTGGAGGCGAAGGCCAGGCCCAGACCGATGAATGTCGTTGCTATGAGGATCATGAATATCAGGGATACAATCAGCCCCTGGATGCTGGGAATGTCCATGCCCAGCAGTATGCCTGAGAGCAGTATGATCAGGGCCTGAAGAATGCCGGTGGTCAGGCCGCCGGCGGTTCGTCCCAGCACTATGGCTATCCTGCTCACCGGGGAGACCATGATCTCCTTCAAAAAGCCAAACTCCCGGTCCCAGAGGACGGACAGGCCGGCGAATGTAGCCGAGAAGAGCAGGGTCATGCCTATGATTCCCGGGGTGAGAAAGCTCATGTAATCTACTCCCTCGGGAATTCCGGGAATTCTGCCGATATTGTTAAAGCCCATCCCCAGGAATGCCAGGAAGAAGAATGGAGAGGCAACGGAGCCGAACAGGCGGCTCTTGAGCCGGAAGAAGCGCAACATCTCCCGTAGCCAGATGCTGTAGATGGCGTAAAGGTCGCCCTTGACCTTCCCGGCGATCATCTGCCACCTCTTGAGGGAGTATCCGCCCCTTTTTCTCTGTCGCTCCTCTCTTTTATCTTCTTGCCGGTGTATTTGATGAAGACATCCTCCAAAGTGGGTTTGTGCAGGCCGACAGAGGTTATGACTGCATCGTTCCTGCTAGCTTCCAGCACCAATTCTGCTATTCTGGACTGGGCATGGTCCACATGAAGTACCATGCTTCCATTATCCGAGCAGATGGACCTGATCCAGGAGAATGATTGCAGAGAGCGAATGAGAGCATCACTGCCGCTATCGGTAACCAGGGTTATGGTGTCGGAACCAATAGTATCCTTGAGATTATCTGCAGTGTCCAGGGCCACGATTCTGCCCTGGTCCATGATGGCCACCCGGTCGCAGAGAAAGTCCGCTTCTTCCATGTAATGAGTGGTGAGGATGATGGTCACACTCATCTCTTTGTTCATGCGGTGAATATAATCCCATATGTAGCGCCTGGTCTGGGCATCCAGGCCGATTGTCGGCTCATCCAGAAAGAGGACATGAGGGCGGTGCATCAGCCCGCGGGCGATCTCCAGCCGGCGCTTCATGCCGCCGGAGTAGTCCTGCATCTTGGTGTCTGCCTTGTCCACCAGGTCCACCAGCTCTAAGACATCGGCAATTCGGGCTTTTCTGAGGGCAGCGTCCATTCCGTACATCCTGCCGTGAAAGTCCAGGTTCTCTCTGCCGGTGAGCATGCCATCGAGTGCTGGATCCTGGAAGACCACCCCGATGGAGGATCGCACCTGATTCCTCTCCCGGACGATGTCATAGCCCCAGACCCTGGCCTCGCCTGATGTTGGTGTCAACATGGTGGTTAGCATCTTGATGATGGTGCTCTTGCCCGCTCCATTGGCCCCGAGAAGGCCGAAGAGTTCGCCCTTTCTGATCAAAAGGTCGATGTTGTCTACAGCCGTCGTCTCGCCAAACCTCTTGGTAAGACCTTTTACAGAGATTGCTGCGCCATCCAATTCAACTGCCGCTCCTGCGGACACAGCCCCTTTATCGATATCCTTTGCCAGCTCTTTACTCATCATCGCTCCCATGTCATCCAACGCTCAATATCATATCCTATCTTATCAGCCGGCACTCAAAGATATAAAAGATCAACGGAGAGGATCAAACTCGGCATCAATTTATAAATGTGAAGCGTCTTCCATAAGGATAAAAGGGATATATCATCAGGTACGGGAGGATATTCATGGACTATGTCAGGATCGGTGGAGTCTGTCTGCTTCTCATTCTCCTAGCTGCAGCTCTGCCAGCAGATGTATTGGCGCAGGTCTCCCCATCATCATCATCCAGCGAGGCGGCCCCAAGCATAAGCCATAGCCTGCTTTCAGGAAGCAGCGCACAGGAATCGTCGATTTCGGCAGAAACACTGTCAAAAAGGAACACCGGGTTGAAGCCCCTGGGAAGCAAGAGCAGCAGCACGCCATCAGGTGCTGCGGCATCAGAGTCATCCGCAGCCCAGGCTTCGACTGCTCCGGCGGCTACATCAACTCAAACGGCAGCCGCTCCTGCCGCGGCAACAGCGGCAGCGACACCTGCAACCGCGTCCCAGATGAGTTCCTCCGCGCCGGTCCAAACGCAATCAAGCTCTCAGGGGGCTGCCGCGGCAGAGACCGCCAGCGCCTCTCAGGCGCAGACAGAGAGCGCAACCACATCTCCATCTCAGAACACCATCACTCCTGACCAGATCGATCAGGAGGCATCGACCGCGGATACAGGTGTTAGCAGCACACCAGCAACCTCTGCCGGCACATCTGCCAGCAGCACAACCACCCAGAGCTCAGCCTCCACCGGTGCATCCGCAGGCGAGACCGTAACTCCTCCTGAGGACGTCGCGGCGGGAACAGTGGTATCGGGCACTGATACTGCTACTTCCACCTCCAACGAATCTTCTACCCAAATTCAGGAGGAAGAGAATGCAACTGATGAGCAATCGACCGAAGAGCTGACAGCGGAAAACGAATCTGAGAACGAGACCGAGACGGAATCCGACGAGACTGAGGATGAAGAGATCGGAGAGGAAGATAATCGGATCTGGAGAGAGGGCACCAGTTCCACCAAATACGACTGGACGCCCAAGACCTTCTCGGGATTCTTCTACGATCTGGAGAACGAGGTGGGTACAGAAAGGCTCACAGTAGATCTGGACCCCAATGATTTAAGGTCCATTGAATCCGGTATGCTTTCCTACTCCACCGAGCCTGAGATCACTGACTTCGAGTTCGATGACTGGGGTGAGTATGAGGTCATAGGCTTCATGGCCGAGAAGTACTTCGCGGGCTACAAGGCAAGCGACCTCATCAGTGACGATAGAAGCCTGATAAACGACGGCCAGCTGAGAAAAGTACTGGTCGACAGCGACGAGGAGAAGACGGTTACCACCGGATCGGTTCTCCCCCTGGAAGAAGGATACGAACTGCGCATCAAGCAGATAGATATCGATGGCAATAAGGTCTACATGGCCCTGGCCAAGGACGGAGATGAGATCGACAGCAAGGTCATAGACCCGGGTAACCTTGATACCTCCACCTACAATTATGAGGTTGATGTTGCCGGAGAAGATACCTCACTGATCCTGGCCCATATCAACAATGTCTTTGCCAGCACCGAGTCCGCCCTGGTGACCATTGACGGCCTCTTCCAGATATCCGATTCCTATGCATCGGTAGAGGATGGAGACGAGTACGGCAAGATGGAGGTAAAATCCGTATCCGATGCTGGTGTGGAAATGGAGAACGAAGACTCTCTCACCCTCAGAAGAGGAAGCACAGTGGAGATCTTCGGAGATGTATCATTCCTGGTTGCCGATGCCGAAGAATTGCGGTTTGCTCCTTTCGTCGAGAAGACGGGAAGCTATGATGTCAGAGGCACCATCATCGATCCCTCAGAGATCGACGAGTTCACCTGGAATCCCTACAACTTCGAGGGATTCTATTACGACATAGACGATGATGTCGGCACTGAGAACATGACCATGAGGATCAGTGGCGGCAGCAAGATCGAAGAGGGCGACCTCGTGTATTCCACAAAAGCCCAGCCGGTGAAGTTCGAGTTCAACGACTGGGGCAAATACAATGTCATCGGTTTCATGGCGGACAAGTACTTCGCCGGATACAATGATGAGACGGAGTTCACCGACGAGGCCAGTGTGATAGGGGAGGGCGAGCTGAGGCGTGTCCTGACGGATAGCGACGACAGCCGCACCATTGCCAGCGGATCGGTCCTCTCTTTAGAAGAAGGCTACGAGCTGCGCATAAAGCAGGTGGACCTGAACGGAAATAAGGTCTATTTGGCTCTGGCCAAGAACGGAGAAGAGGTGGACAGCAAGGTGGTCACTCCCTCCAATGATCCGACCGACGGGTCCTCTAACTACCTGTACAAGATAGATATGGGTGCAGAAAAGGATGTTCCCCTCATTGCCGCCCATGTGGAGAGCGTGTTCAGGAGCACTGAGTCGGATCTGGCCACCGTGGACGCCATATTCCAGATATCCGATAGTCCCGAGTCGGTTGAAGAAGGGGAGATGCATGGCAAGATGAAGGTCGAGACCCTGGATTATGACGGCATAACCCTGGAGAATGATGGCACCATAAGCCTGTCCCGGGGCAAGGACGTCGACATCATGGATAACCTGAGGATTCAGGTTGCCGATAGCGACAAGAGGCTGCTGGCTCCCATAGCCACCAGGACGTCCGAGGGAATTGAGATGTCTCTGACGGTCACGGATGCGGTCGTGGACAGATCAACCAGGATCTCTGTCAAGTCTGGAACTTCTGCTCTATCCAGTGTGGCGATCATAGTTGATGGCAGCACCATTGGCACTACCGATTTGGCCGGATCGATAAGCTACACCCCAACGAGCGCAGGCACATTCAATGTCGTCGCCAGGAAGACAGGCTACAAAGATGCCACTGCCAGTATGGTGGTGAGAACTGCAACAGAGGCCTCGAATGTCTCTGCCGTCGAAAGGGCCAATGTCACCCTGGCCAATCAGTTGACCCTCAATGCCCCGGCAGAGGTGGCCGCAGGCGAGAACTTCCTGATAACCATCACCGAGGGCATAAACCAGACACCAGTAGCAGATGCACAGATACTGCTGGACGACAGGGCAATAGGAAACACAAGCTCTCAGGGTACTCTCACTTATGCCGCCAATTTCACCGGTGAGCACTCTTTAAAGGCGGAGAAGGAGGGCTTCGATTCCGCCAGCAGGAAGATAACAGTGACATCGGCACTGAAGGTTCTGGAGTTGAACCTTCCAGAGACCGCCCGTGCCAGGCAGTCCATGAAGATCTCGGCTGTGGTGCAGAACGCCGGCAGCGAGGAGGATACCATCACCCTCAATCTGATGGTAAACGACACCCTTGCCGAGAGCAAGAATTTGACTGTGAGGGGTGGCGAGAACAGCACAGTGCAGTTCAGCTATAAGCCAGAGGAGCCCGGAATGCATAGATTCAGCCTGGATGATAAGACCGGAACGGTGAATGTGGAGGAGGCGAAGACCAGCGACTGGCTTATCGCTCTTATCGTCATTATCCTGGTTGCCATCGGGGCAGGGATCTATCTGTACAAGACCGGAGAGCTGGATAAGCTGCAGCGGCAGATAAAGAGGATGATGCAGGGGCGATAGAATCGCTCTTGGCATTCTTTTTTAGTCCCTTTTTTCCAGTCAGTTCAAGTCTGGGGGGCCGGATTCAGTGCAGGTTTGATCTATCTGTGCTAGCTGTTTTTTGTGCATGCCGCGAGTCAGCCCTCCGGGATGCGGGCAAAGGTGGCTCCGAAAGCCAGAGAGATCGGGATAGGCCGTCGATGGTATGGATTGCGATATATTAAAGGGAAAATTCTCCCGCCGGGCTCAGGCAATGGTTTGAACCATATCTAAGAAATCAAGGCTGCTATATGGTTAATTCAAAACTGCACAGATTGTTTTTTTTTGTGCACGCCGCGAGTCGGCCCTTCGGGCCTCCCGCGCTAATGCTCTGGGGCTCCCTCAACGCCGGG
>JAXDAR010000053.1:0-12664 GCA_034679645.1 Methanothrix sp.
GCTGGATGATACTCTGCCCCGGGGGATGACCAATCTCCCGCACACCTCCGAGCTTTTCGCCTCCCAGGTGAAGACCACCAGCCTGGTGGTGCTGATTTCCGACCTCCTTGAGGATACCGAGGACGTCATCTCCAGCATCTACCGGCTCTCCGGACACGAGCTGGTGGTCATTCAGGTCCTCGCCCCGGATGAGATGGATTTGGGATTTGGCGGGGATGTGAAGTTCGTGGACCTTGAGAGCGGTGCGACCCTCGTCACCCGGGTTACAGAAGGAGAGCGCTCGGAGTACAAAAAAAAGCTGGCTGAGCATAACGAGGCCATCAGAGCGACATGCGACCGGATCGGTGCACACTATTTCCTCTTCCAGACCGACCGGCCGATATTCGATGCCTTCTCAGAGATGCTCACCAGGGCGGTGGTTTGGAAGACATAGGTCTTATGAAGATGAATAGAATAAGAATATGGATTGCCATACCATGAAGTCAAATAACAACATCATTAAGCTCGATTACGGTCAGGGCTGCCTGGAGCTTTTATCTGGCGAGGAGGTTGAACTCGTCCTTCCCCAGGAGCTTCCCCCGACCGGGCCGGAGGAGGTACAGAGGTCCCTGGACCGGGCAGTGGGAAGAAGTTTGGAGGAATTCGCCGGGGCGAGGTCGGCCTCTGTTCTGGTGAGCGATATCACCCGCCCTGCTCCCAGTCATCTGATGCTCCCTCCTCTGGTCAGGAGGATGAAGGAGCTGGATATCACAAACATCAATGTGGTCTTCGCCCTGGGCACCCATAGAAGGATGAACGCTGCCGAGGAGGAGTATCTCTTAAAGGACTGCATCCGCCTGCCTCATATCCAGCATAACGCCAGAGCCTGTGTTCCCCTGGGATATACAGAGCGAGGGACGCCGGTGGAGGTTTTGGAGTCTGTCGCCTCCTCCGACCTTATAGTGGCCACGGGAAATATCGAGTATCACTACTATGCCGGCTATAGCGGCGGGGCGAAGGCCATCCTTCCCGGAGTGAGCTCCGAGTCCTCTGTGGTCAGAAATCACGAGCTGATGAGGGATCCCGCCGCTACCACCGGTAACCTGAAAAGCCCTGTCCGTCTGGATATGGAGGATGCCGCTCGAATTGCCGACCTGGACTTCATCCTGAACACCGTCCTGAACAGCAAAAAAGAGATCGTACTTTCCACCGCCGGTGACTGCATCAGGGCTCACAGAATCGGGGCAGCGGCAGTGGACCGGATGTACCGCCGTCCGGTGGAGCCGGCGGATATCGTGGTCAGTTGCGCCGGAGGGCGGCCCAAGGACATCAACCTCTTCCAGGCTCAAAAGGCCCTGGACAATGCCAAGAACGCTGCTCTGCCCGGTGGAACCATCATCCTCCTGGCGGAGTGCTGTGAGGGATTGGGCCATCCGGTATTCGAGCGCTGGGCCTGCGAGGCCTCCTCTGCGGAGCAGTGCTGGGAGAGGTTCGGCAGAGAGTACGAGTTCGGCGGGCACAAGGCCGCCTTCCTGGCCAAAGAGTCCCTGGAGCACCATCTGATCTTGGTCTCAGCCATGCCCAGGGATAAGGTCGAGATGTGCTTCATGAATCCGGCCAAGACTTTAGAAGAGGCTCTATCTCTGGCCTGGGAGAGGCAGGGCAGGGATGCGAGGATGCTGGTCATGCCCTACGGGAATCTGACCCTGGCAGTGGGGAAATAAGCAAAGAGATAAATTGGTTTTAGTTTATGTGCCTAAATTTTTGATCCATCTTATCGATTCTTTTACACTTTGTACTATTAGTCCTCGTTTTGCGTCAGAAGTTAATTGACCCTTGAGTTATCATTATTATAAACTGGATGATTGACAATGACCACTGAAGGTAAAACAGATTTAGTCATCACACGCATGATCGATGCTCCCCGAGAGCTCGTCTGGAAGGCCTGGACTGAGCCCGAACAGATCAAAAGATGGTGGGGACCCAAAGACTTCACGACACCTGTCTGGAAAGCTGATCTGCGATTGGGGGGCGAAATCTTCAACTGCATGCGATCGCCTGATGGCAAGAACTATTGCAGCAAAGGGGTGTTTCTGGGGATCAATCCTCCAGAGCGAATGGTCCTGACAGACTCCTTCGCAGATGAAAAGGGAAATGTCGTTCCTGCCTCCTACTATGGGATGAGCAAGGATTTTCCTTTGGTGATGAAGATAACATTATTGCTCGAAGAGCAGGATGGAAAAACAAAGCTGACCCTGCGGCATGCGGACATTCCACCAGGAGAAGATAGCGAGGGCGCAAAGCAGGGCTGGAACGAGTCTTTTGATAAGCTTGATAGACACCTGGAAATTGAGAAAGCCGGTACTTTCGGGAAAAGTGTCCCTACATTTGAGTTCCCTTCAGATAGGGAGATCGTCATAACCCGCATATTTGATGCCCCTCGAGAGCGGATCTTCCAGGCGAGCACAGATCCGGATCTTATTCCCCAGTGGTGGGGGCCGGAGAGCTATACGACCAGAGTTGAAAAAATGGATGTGAGGCCTGGGGGAGAATGGCGTTTCGTCCAGAGGGATAATGAGGGCAATGAATACGTCTTCAAGGGAGTCTATCGAGAGGTCGTCCCGCCGGAAAGGGAGGCTCATACCTTCGAATTTGAAAGCATGCCGGGACACGTAATAATTGAGACATCGACCTTCGAAGAGTTCGATGGCAAGACGAGATTGACCATAAACGAACTCTTCCAGAGCAGAGAAGACCGCGATGGCATGTTCAACTCAGGGATGAAAGAAGGAGCAACTGAAAGCACGAGACGCATGGAGAAGCTCCTTAAAAATCATTCTATCGGATAAACTATTTCCGTTGAGAGATCTCTCGACAGAGTATAATGTGGCCCGAGGAGCAGATCGAAAAGCAGCATGAGCTCGGCATTGACGAGCCAGCCCTCAAGGATGCAGTGATCATCAGGAGAATGAGGGCCGGCGATCTGCAGGCCGCTTTGGAGATCGATCGGGAGGTTTCAGGTGGCTACAATCCCGATATATTCACTGCTTTTTTCGAGTACCACCCAGCCACCACTCTCGTCGCGGAGGTGAACGGAGAGCTGGCGGGAGTCGTCTTAGGATTCAAGCATGCCCCCTTCGAGGGCCGGGTCTTCTGGCTGGCGATAAGGCCGCGCTACCAGGGGCGGGGGATAGGCATGAGGCTGATGCTCGCCATCCTCAAGTCCTTCCGTAATATGGGAGCACTGGGGGCCACCCTGGAGGTCAGAGTGAGCAACCGGAAGGCTCAGTCGCTTTACTCCAACCTGGGATTTCAGACCCTGGCCATCTGGCCATCTTATTATTCTGATGGGGAAGCCGCTTTTATTATGAAGGCCCGCCTTTAGCTGTTTGCTCGGCCATCTTTTACTCCAGGCCGCGGGCGGTGAGATGAAACTCTGCCGTTCTATTCTCCGGCAGGGAGCGGTGCTTCATCAGCCTGGCCCGCCGCAGGCCTTCGCCGGTCTTCTCCAATAAGATTATCGCTTTGCACATGTGCTCCAGATAAGTGCCGCCCAAAGGTCGCAAGGTGTTGCTCTCGATATCGGTATAGACCTGATTGGTTATGACCACGGGAATGCTGTGCCTGCGAGCGATCTCCTGCAGCTCCGAGAGCTGGACGGTCAGGGCGCGACGGGCAGGCCTGCTGTCCTCCGCCTCCAGGAGCATGCGATAAAGGGATGTGGCTGAATCGAGAATAACCAGCCCCAGGTCCCGGCCGGCGATCTTTGATGCCTCCCTGATGGCCATCGCCTGCTGCTCGAGGCTCATGGGCTCAAAGATCATGATCTTTTTCGCCATCTCTGCCGCACCAGATCCGGCAATCTGCTTGAACCTCTCCGCAGAGAAGCCCTCAGTATCGATGAATATCACCCTGAAGCCTCTGGCTACCGCAGCCACCGCCAGCTGCAGGGCGACGTTGCTCTTCCCTGAACCAGACTCGCCATAAAGCTCAGTGATTATTCCCGACTCAAATCCTCCTCCTAAAAGGAGGTCCAGGCTCTGGCAGCCCACCGGCAGGCGCTCAAGCATGCTCATGGAAATCTGATCGCATATATCTCAATTGCATGTCCTTAACGGCATGTCTCATAACTGCATGTCTCACAACTGCATTTGCTTTTTAATTTCCTATCTCTTGTGGGCGAAATCGTCTATCCGGTCCATAAGCCTCTCCATCGCCTCTCTCTCTCTGGGATTACCGCAGCGGTTGATTATCCTCTGGGTCTTTATCAGCTCCTCAAAATATGAGTCCGAACGCAAAGACATATAACGAGTCGCGGCCACCGCCGCTTCTATCACCAGATTTGCTCCCCGGTTGACTGCCCGGAAGTCCTTTCTCAATAGCTCCCCTCTGACTGGCTCGATATTGGCGATAATGATATCCGAGGCGAAGGGATCGCACTGGAATAGTAGCCAGGCCTCGGTGTCCTTCAAGACCGGCAGGCCATCGCAATGCGTGAAGTACTCCTGGGGCAGGTCCTCCAAGGCCGTCTCCGCGAAGATCCAGGCATCGTGGGTGACATTGGCCACAAACCATTTCCCGGTGAGGATATTCTCATAGGTGTGAGTCCCTAAGAATAGGCGGATGTACAGGCTGTCCTCACTCCTGATGATGCCCAAAGGAGCAGCGTTGATTCTGCCGTCGACCTCGGTAGTGGCAATTACCTCGTTTATGCCCTCCAGTATTCCCAGCTCATCCAGAGCCTCTTTGCCATAGAACATGATCAAAACCGCAATTTCCTCAGAAGGGAGATAAATAAAGATGCCGCAATCAGATCTGCCGTGGAGCCGGGATTCACGTCCTCTTCCAGCAGATCCACATCCATCTTTCGGGCCTCATCAAGAGTCGGATCAAGCAGAGCATCCGCAGCCCGGCGGGAGACCTGCAAAGCCTTTTCCCGGCCGAACTTGGCGGAAATTAGGCTGTCGGGCACATTTGCCAGGGCTTCAAGAAATGTCCTGACCACACCGTCATTCAGGCCGTACAGGGATATCATCTCCTCCAGCCTTCCGGCGAGCTGGAATGATCTTTCATAATCGGTGGCCCATTCGCGAGCGACAATATCATGATCCACCGAGAGCCTCATCAGATCGAGGAGCGACTGGTTGCCCTCAATCAGCTTCTCTTCCCAGTCCGGATCCTTCAGGCTGAACTCATCGACCGGCACCACCCTCGCCCCCGCCAGATCAAAAGCCCGGTAGAAGTACACCGCATCCTGGACGGTTGTGCCCCTCAGCACCCCGGCTAGTTCCTTCTCCAAATCCGCAATCTGACTGTTCGGCCCGTTCGCCTGGCTTTCAACGCTCAGTTCCCGGACTTTTTCCTGATCCGCCGCCCGGCCAGCAGCCAGGGCAAGGGGGATCATGAGCACCAGAGATCCGAAGTGGGTATTGCTCTTCAACTCCCATTCCCCCCAGGCCTGCACTCCTTCCAGGATGAGCGAGCCTGGGCCCCCTTCGGCCCGGGCTGCCCTCCTGAAAACGGGATAAGCTGAGACTGCGCTGGTGAGGAAATGATGAAAACCGATATCCAAGAAATCATGGCAGCGGTCGACATTTCCCGGCTTGGGGCTGGAGGAGAGCTCAAAGAGCATGGCCAGAACTGCACACTGGGCTATGCGGTCCGAATATGATCTGCTACCTGATCCACCGGATCGGTCCATGGTCGGTCAGTGGATCTTGGGCAGTATCTTCTCTGCCAGCTTCTTCTTCAGTTCCATGTACTCTTTTTCAGAGAGATGTGCCCGCGCCAAAGCCTCGTCCCGCAGGTAGCAGGGCTTGCTGATCTTGCAGCACCAGACCAGGCTGCCAAAACAGGTGCCATCTCCCTTCTCCAGGGGAGTGCCTTTAGCAGCAGCGATCTTGCGGTCCACAAACTCCTCCGGGGTGAGGCCCGCTCTCTTCAATGCGCCAAATACGGCGCAGTTCTTGACCGGGGGACAGCAGAAGGTCAGGCCGCGCAGATCTCCGCCGGCGCAGATATGCTTGGGAGCATTGCACCAGCCGCTCAGGTAATCGTACTCCACCATCGCTCCTGCGAGCCACTGGACGAACTCAGCATCTGCACCGCGAAGGGACACCACATCCGCTCCCATAGCCAGAAGGGTTTTGGCGTCCTCGAAATCTCCCACATCCGCCAGGGCCATTATCGCCGGACCGCGGACATCTGCTGCCTTCTTGACCAATTTCGGGCTGACTCCATTAAGGCCGCGCAGGTCGAGGTGAATCATGTCCAGATCGCTCTCATTCAGCTTTTCCAGCAGCGTATTGGATAGATCCTCAGGCCTGATCCTGAGGGACAGGGTAACTCCGGAACGCTTCAGAAGAGGTATCAACTCCAGCAGCCTGATGGGATCGCGAATGCTGGCCATCTTAAGCTCAAGCAGACAGAGGTTCTGGGCGGCAATTCTCGCCGCCTCCAGAAGGGGGCCGTCTTCTGAGCAGGTTGCACACAAGCCGAGGGCGACAGAATGAGAATGCTTCGATTCTCCTGCCTTTTCTTCTTTGGCGTTCTGACCATCATGTATGTCCGGAAAATTTGCCCTCTCCTGCTTGCATTCCAATAGCTTTTCCTTCACATCGCTCAAACGGGATTGGATCTGTGAAGGGGAGACCGCATCCAGGTCAAAGCCATCCAGCAGTATTAAACCGGCTGAATTGTCAGTCTCCGGACGGTTCTGGGAAGAGACAACGGCAATGGGATTATCAATGTGCAAATATCCAACTTCAACCATCAAATAACCGCTTAAACGCCGCATATGATATCAGCCTTTCGCCTCCTGGACTACACACCTCCTGGACTACACGCCTTCTGGACTACACACCTCCTGGACCGCATACTTTCTGGACTGCACACCTCCTGGACTATGCCACCTTTATATTGGAGAAAATCCAATCACTTCCCGTGATACGATGGTGATCTTCAAAGTTGATGCTGACGCAAGGGCTATTGTTCAGGGATCGGAGGACCAGGAGAAGCACCCCATAGTAGCCAAGGTGAAGGGCTCGGGAAAGGACGGAGCTTTGAGCGTTCAGGTGGGGGGAGATGGCTCGGGCCCCATATCCGCCCGGATATCAGGCGATTCTCAAAATCCCATTGCCATCGAGCCCATCAAGCTTGCTCCGATCACTGTGGTCCCGGACCTCAAGGAGGTCGCCCAGACAGTGGATTTCGGGTCCATTATCGGCGCACTCACCAGATTATCCCAGGGAGTGAAGGTTAGCGTCGCCAACTCCGATGTGCCCCTTAGCATCGCCCTGGGGAAGATCCCCGTAGACCTGACCATCTCCGTCTCCTCGCCCACACAGGAGACCGTCTTCAAGGTGGAGATAAAAGGAACTATAGGAGAGTAAGAGCATAGTGAGCATGGTCGATATAGTGGGTATAGTCAGAAACATGCAGGCAGAGCAGGGAGAGGAGATCGCTTATGGCTGCGTTTATGCTGCAGTTCCCGGCATCGCTCACAGATTTGAGAAGTGCAGGTGGTTTTCATAGTTCCCTCATGGCTGGTCACTCTCATGGTGGCCGCCCTGCCAGTCTCCGAGGTCCGGGGGGCCATACCTTTAGCCATCGGATATTACGGATTTTCCTGGGATCAGGCATTCATCATATCCGTCCTGGGAAACCTGCTGCCGGTAGTTCCTCTGCTTTTATTCCTGGGTCCGGTATCCGATTACCTGCGGCGTTATGCCATAGGCGATAGATTCTTCACCTGGCTGTTCGCTCGCACCCGCAGCAAGTACATCCGGAATCATGAGAACTTCGGATTGATGGCCCTGACCATCTTTGTGGCCGTGCCCCTTCCAATGACCGGGGCCTGGACCGGATGTGCCATTGCATTTCTGCTGGGATTCAGGTTTCTGCCTGCCTTTGCTGCTGTGGCGGCGGGGGTGCTCATCGCAGCCAGCATTGTGACTGCCACAGTAATGGGTGTAAAAATCCTGGTATTTTGAAAGATATTCGTCCTGAGGAATAAGTTGAAATAGTAATAGATACAATATATTTATGAGGTGAGACTATAGGCGACACAGCTATCCATGTATGTATCGCTCCTGTAACCACCCGATACAACCAAGACGACCCGCCTGTTTTCTTTCCACCGCTGCCATACGGTTTCTAGCAGGTTCCGCGGCGGTGACATGCGCTGTGGTGGCCAAAATTCAAAACCAATTTTTTGAACTATACAAATTAACACCTCGCCAGCTTGCGGCGAGGTGACCTTTTTGACCGGCAGAGATCGCCATCTGGCTATCGTCCGTGAATGACATTGGCAAGGATCTGGACCACGCCTTCTTCGTTCACCTTCACCGATAGCTTCAGCTCTTTTTCGAATCGAAGTGGTGTTGGAAAGCCGATCGTCAGGTTGTCAAGTCTATCTGCCGGGAGGTATACTATCCCATAGGGATTCTGTACTGTCAGACCGGAGTTTTTAGCGGCGATGTAGGAGATATTGGTGACATTCCTGCCATCGATATCCATTATCACAAATGTGAGGTCGCTTGAACCGCCCTGTTTGACCACCTCCGCGGCTATGAAGAGGCCCGGTCCCTTGAGACTGACCAGCAGATGATCTCCCTTGGGAACAGATGTTATCAGTCCCTGGGTCCTCTCCGGGCTGCAGACGCCAGCGGAGCAGTTTTTAGGATTTGTGGCTTTGTCTTCCATCATTTCATCCTCTCAATGATTATCCTCTCGATGTTTTGATATCAATAAATATGTGGCTCATCGCTGTTAAATCTTATGGGAGGATTGAAATATGAAGCTCCGAAAGCTCTTCTTGCAGGCGGGGAATTACTGCTTCCACTGGCGGCTGTGGTCGGGCCAGAGGATGCAGGCAGGGAAGACCTGGACCTCTTGGTTGTGCCTGGCTGCAGAGCGTATCGATTTAATCTCGTCGCCAATATGCTTGGGTATTGCTGAAATTTTCCCCTGTGCCTCTGTGTTTTGTGGTGAGGCCTGAACATCCTGATGGGCCCACCAGAGTCAAACAGGCCATCCCTTCGTCCTCCCCCACCGACAGCTCCTATCCCAGCATAGCCCTCCTGCGCCTCCCGACGGACGCGAGCCATATCCCAGATCCACCACCAGAATTCCCTCCTCAATATTCGACGGTTATCTTTAAGTTAATTGACGAACGCCAGGGGACCAGTGAGAGATATGATAAAGATACTCAGCATCCTGGCTCTCCTGACTATCCTGGCCCTGCCCTGCAGCTCCAGCGATTATCTGGAGGGCGGCAATGTAGGAAGCTATACAGGCGACGCTGGCCAGTACTTCACCGACCCCATATTCATGATGAAGGTCGGAGGTGGCGCAACATCTGCACCCAACAGCGCTTATGCATCCAAACCCGTCACCCCCCTGGGGTCGGCTGCCGGCAAGACCACACTGGGAAGATATAGCGCATCCAACACCCCGGTATCAAAGACCTTCTCCAGCACCCCTGTGACAACGACTACTACTGCCGCAACAAATACCGGCGTATCAGGAAAATGGGTCCTCAGGCTCTCAGAAGGCCAGACCATCGCTTTAGACCTCCACCAGTCCGGGACCAGGCTCTTTGGCAGGGGTAGCATCACCTCAGCCGGCACCACCAAGATGGCCCTGGCCAGCGGGACCGCATCTGGCAACTTCGTGACCCTCGATGTCCTGCCGGAGAGCGGCACCGAACTCTATTCCCTGTCCTTTGATATCAACAAACTGAACACGCCCACCAGTTACACTGCTTACCGCTATGGTGCCCTCACCGGATACGGAACAGTCACCGCCAGCAAGGTTGCCTAGAAAAGTTGGATTACAAAATATAATATGAAATCGATCACAATAAAAGGTGCCCGCGAGCACAACCTGAAAAACATCGATGTCACCCTTCCCCGTGACCGCCTGATCGTCATCACCGGCGTCTCCGGCTCGGGCAAATCCACCCTGGCCTTCGATACCATCTACGCTGAGGGCCAGCGACGCTATGTGGAATCCCTCTCCGCTTACGCCCGCCAGTTCCTGGGCCAGATGGACAAGCCAGACGTGGACTCTATCGACGGCCTCTCCCCCGCAATCTCCATCGAGCAGAAGACCACCTCCAAAAACCCCCGCAGCACTGTGGGAACGGTTACCGAGATCTACGACTACCTCCGGCTGCTCTACGCCAGAATAGGCGTCCCCCACTGCCCGGAGCACGGAATCCGCATCGAGTCCCAGTCGCCGGAGAGAATCGCTGTCAGCATCCTGGAGGAGATGAAGGAAAAGAAGAGGATGGAAAAGGAGAAGACGAAAAAGAAGGGGGAGAAAGAGGGAAATGGGAAGGAAGGGGAGGAGCAGGCTGGGAAAGAGGAGGAAGAAGAAGAAAGCATGGTCACCATCCTCGCCCCGGTCATCCGCCAGAAGAAGGGAACCTATGGCCAATTGCTCAAAGACCTCAACGCCGAGGGCTTCGCCCGGGTGAGGCTGAACGGCCAGATAATCAGGACGGACGAAGAGATAGAGCTTGACCGCTACAAGAAGCACGACATCGATGTGGTCATAGACCGGCTGGACCCAAGAGAGGACAGATCCCGTCTGGTGGAAGCGGTCGAGAAAGCCCTGAAGAAGACCGAGGGCCTGGTATACGTCCTGGATGAGAAGGGAGAAGAACGGATCTACTCCGCCCGCATGGCCTGTCCCGTCTGCGGCCTGGTATTCGAAGAGCTGCAGCCGCGCATGTTCTCCTTCAACAGCCCCTTTGGAGCCTGCGAGTCCTGCAACGGCCTGGGCTTCAGAATGGAGTTCGACCCCGACCTTATCATACCGGATAGAGATCGCTGTATCGCCGACGGTGCGGTCGCACTATATCGCAATATCATCGACGGCTGGCGGGGCCAGCACCTGGCTGCAGTGGCCAAACACTTCGGCTTTGATGTCTTCACTCCCATCAAGAACCTCACCCTTGAGCAGTACGATGCCCTGATGTACGGCTCAGAAGAGAAGATCCGCATGAATATGAGCATGAAGAACGGCGACGTCTACTGGTCGCACAACTCCCAGTGGGAGGGTCTGATACCGCAGAGCATCCGCCTCTACGGCCAGACCGCCTCTGAATACCGCCGGGAGGAACTGGAGAGGTTCATGCGGGTCCTGCCCTGCCCCGCCTGCCAGGGCAAAAGGCTGAAAGAGAAGATCCTGGCGATCAGGATACTGGACCATTCTATTGTGGATGTAGCAGACCTCTCGGTGAGCGACGGCAATCTGTTCTTTATGAACCTGGAGGATAAGCTCTCGCTCAAGGATAGAGAGATCGCCCGCCAGATCTTAAAGGAGATCCGCTCCCGATTGGGATTTTTGGAACACGTGGGCCTGGGATACCTGACCCTCTCCCGAAACGCCGGCACCCTCTCCGGAGGGGAAGCGCAACGCATCCGCCTGGCCACCCAGATCGGCTCGAACCTGACCGGTGTCCTCTACGTCCTGGACGAACCCTCCATCGGCTTGCACCAGAGGGACAACTCCCGCCTGATAGAAACCCTGAAAAAGCTCAGAGACCTGGGGAACACTCTGATTGTGGTCGAGCATGACGAGGATACCATCCGCAGTGCCGATCATGTGCTGGACATCGGTCCGGGGGCGGGAATTCACGGCGGCTATTTGGTGGCGGAGGGCACTCCGGTGGAGATCGAGGCCAACCCCAAATCCCTGACCGGCCAGTACCTCTGCGGCAAAAAGAGAATCGATGTCCCGCAAAAGAGGAGAAAGAGCCATAAGTTCATCCATCTTTCCGGGTGCCGGGAGAACAACCTAAAGAACATCGATGTGGACATTCCCCTGGGCATTCTGACTGTGGTCACCGGCGTCTCGGGATCGGGCAAGTCCACCCTGATCTATGACACCCTCTACCGGGCGCTGATGAAGAGGATCTACCACTCCAGCGAAACCCCGGGAGAGCACGACGGGATTCGCTTTGATGCTGAGGTGGACAAGGTGATCGTCATCGATCAGAGCCCTATCGGCAGGACACCCCGTTCCAATCCCGCCACCTACACCAAGGTCTTCGATCCCATCCGCCAGGCCTATGCCGAGACCAAGGAGGCGAGG
This sequence comes from Methanothrix sp., assembly GCA_034679645.1. Taxonomy (GTDB): domain Archaea; phylum Halobacteriota; class Methanosarcinia; order Methanotrichales; family Methanotrichaceae; genus Methanothrix. Next base: position 12,082 of record JAXDAR010000053.1, read on the forward strand.
ATTCGGGGCTATAAGGGCGGTCGTTTCTCCTTCAATGTGCCTGGCGGCCGGTGCGAGAACTGCCACGGAGACGGCCTGATCAAGATCGAGATGAACTTTCTGTCTGATGTCTATATCGAATGCGAGGAGTGCAAAGGGAGCCGCTACAATCAGGAGACCCTGGAGGTCAAGTATAAGGGAAAGTCCATCGCCGAGGCCCTGGATATGACGGTCGAAGAGGCAAGTGAGCACTTCCAGAATATCCCCTCCATAAAAAGCAAGCTGGACACCCTGCTGGGAGTGGGATTGGGCTACATCAAGCTGGGCCAGAGCTCGACCACCCTCTCCGGAGGCGAAGCACAGAGGATCAAGCTAACCCGTGAGCTGGCCAAGAGGGGGACGGGAAGGACGGTCTACCTCTTAGACGAGCCGACCACCGGACTGCACTTTGATGATGTGAAAAAACTGATCCAGGTCCTTGACGATCTGGTGGCCAAGGGGAACACTGTGGTGGTGATAGAGCACAACCTGGATGTGATCAAGTGCGCCGACTATATCATCGACCTGGGCCCGGAGGGGGGGAGCGCCGGAGGGCGGATCGTGG
>JAXDAR010000054.1:0-7357 GCA_034679645.1 Methanothrix sp.
GGCTACTGGTTTCTTAATATAACCGATTTTTCAATCCAGGAAAAGTAAATGGGGCTGGGATCAGCCAGACTGACAAACAATTAAGCTAGAGTCTAATTATGCCAGCCCCTTGCAGGAGTTCTGGTAATTTTTTTTGATGGCAAATTGCCCCCCACCCTATCGAGATTTAAGCAATAATATGCATTAGAGCATTATGTTCCTTTTCTTAAATCAAAATTAACAACAGCAAATATTTTTAACATTAGTACACAAATATCTGCACATGCCCGTGTTTATTCATACAAAGAAAAGACTAAATATGAATAGACACAATCTCATCCCGAGTATATGCGAACAAAGGAGGGATTTATACGAGAGAAGTATTGACAAAGATAGGATTGGTATTAATTTTTCTTCTGCTGATCACCAGCACTTCCTGGGCAGGAAAATATGATATGAATCCGGGAAGAGAAGCGATCAAGTACAAGCATGAGATGACTGACGATGTCACCGGGCAGGGATTTGCCGTAGAATATAAGAGCGTGAATACAAATAACCTCTCCCTGCTGGAGTACTACCACGGCAGCGGCAGTGCGGACATGGCCGATATATTGAACTCTGAGCAGAAGACCAGCAGCGGCTCATACTACTATATGGACTATGATGGGACAATGAAAAAGGCGGAAAAAGGTGCAAACAGCATTGTCACCTACACCAGGCAATATGACAATATCCAGGCACCCACCGCATTTGCCTATGGCACCGGCTGGTATGCCGCTCATCCCATTCAGTACAACTCACTGATAAAGGATAAGACAGTGGCCAAGAGCTACCAAGAATCGGCATCGATGCACCGCCAGGTGGAGTACGCCCATGCTCTGAAAGGGGACATTGCTGTGGATATCAACTGCACTGGACCCACCGCTACCGCCGATGGAAAGGGCATTCTGAGCATGAGAATAGATGATGATATCACTCAGGGTACCTTGCATATAGGCGAGCTGCTCTTGAGCCCCAAGGTAAAGAGCCAGCCAAAGACATTCGATCCCATAATCGAGGTCCAAAACGACTATATCGGCGACTTCCAGGTGCAAAAGACGATGAAGCTGGAGATTACCAAGAGCAATGAGTCATCACAGTCTGACTGGCTCCCCTGCTGCATGGGCGGCTTCTTCGATCTCCCCTCCTACAACTTCGATGCTCAATATGCCGGATGGAAGGGAATCTTCGACTGCACCTGCCGGGAGAAATCCATCTCCACCATGAAACCGGAGTGGAATACCACAAAGGCTCAGTTCCCTACGGATGAGTACCGCTACAAGCCCTGAATAGAGCAGGGCTTTTCTTTTATTCGCGATCAGTACTTGAGATAAGTTGAAAAATGGAGGAAATGCATTGAAAAAAGTAGCTTACGCGCTGCTGGCTTTAGCACTCTGTTTGATGCCGGCGGCACTTTCCGTCTCCGCCAAGGAGACGATCACCCTGAAAGACGACCTGGGACGGGATGTGATACTGAACTCCCCTTCTGAGAGAATTGTCTTCGCCATGGAGAATGCTCTCAAGACGTACTATGCCGTAGGCGACCCAAAGAATGTGATCGCCCTCAAGGACGACAAATGGATGCGAAAGCTGACCGAGGATGTGTTCCCTGTGGTTGATCCCGACTTTGAGAAAAAGATCGTGGTCAATATCACCGGCGACCAGCTGAACCTGGAGTCCCTGGCCAAGGTGGATCCGGACCTGGTGGTCCTCTGGGCCTCCTCTCCCGATGACCCGAACATTCTGGCCATCAATGATACCCTGAAGGTGCCGGTCTTTGCCATCTACGTCACCTCTCTGGATGATGTTTATCGCCAGGTGGATACAATGGGGATCATCTCAGGGAATACTGATCGCGCGTCCGAGGTCAAGGATATCTTGGATAAATACGCAGAATTGACCACGAATGTCACAAATAATATCGAGGAGGGCGATAGGCCTAAGGTCTTTTGGATGTGGAGCGATATCTATGGCACCGCAGGGGTCAAGAGCGGCATAAACGACCTGATCGATAGGGCTGGAGGCAGTAATGTGATGAAACTGGCGGATAAGGAAGCGCAGGATCTGGAGCATCCGGTGATCAACCAGGAGACTCTTATCAAGCTAAACCCCGATGTCATTTACATGTGGTACAATGAGGAGCTCGATCCCGAGGATATCATCAATGGTGAGGACTTCCAGGGCTGGAAGGACATAGCTGCGGTAAAGAACGGCCGGGTCTATGAGATAAGCAATCCCTACCTGTTCGATGCCTTCTCCCCCCGCATGCCTCTCGCTCTCTTCCATGTGGCCAGGGATTTGCATCCCGACAAGTTCCAGGATCTGGACATGAACCAGACGGTCGATCAATACAACGTTGATGTCTGGGGCGTGCATTACCCCAGCATGGCCAAAGCCTGAGACAGCAGATCGATGCGATCTCCAACAAAGAAGAGGAGCCTAATGCCGCCAAGGATCACAGGCAAATCGCTCCTCTTTTCTTTTTTTTTGATCCTCCCCCTTTTCATCTTCTTCTTATCCCTTTTTATCGGCCAGTTCCACATAAATCCAGTGCAACTGGTCGATCTGATGGCCTCAGAGATCCTGGGTTATGCCACTGATTACCCTGATGTCTACAGCACGGTGATCTTTCAGGTTCGCCTCCCGCGACTGCTATTGGGCATGATGGTGGGAGCCAGCCTATCCGTCTCCGGGGCGGCATTCCAGGGAATCTTCAGAAATCCCCTTGTCAGCCCATACATCCTCGGCCTGTCCTCGGGAGCGGCTTTCGGTGCGGCCCTCTCTCTGGCCTTTCTGCCTGGGGTATCTATTCAGTATGCAGCATTCTTCTTCAGCCTGCTGGCGGTAGGCCTGACCTATTTCATGGCCACGAGCAATCGGAGCACTCCTATCGTCTCCCTGGTCCTGGCAGGGGTGATAGTCTCTGCCGTGTTTGACGCCCTCCTGGCCATAGTTCAGATTGCCGTGAGCGAGAGAGCCCTGCAGAGCATAGTCTTCTGGATCATGGGCAGCCTGGGCACAGCCAGCTGGTCGAAGATACACAGCGCCTTTCCGCTATTCGCCCTGGGATGCATAGTTATCCTGCTCTTGCGCTGGAGGCTGAATGTCCTCGCTTTGGGCGACGAGGAGGCGCGCTCTGTAGGCATGAACCCGGAGAGCTACAAGGTGATATTCATCGTGGCAGCATCTCTTGCCGCCTCATCCGCCGTGGCCGTGGCCGGGGTCATCGGCCTGGTGGGGCTGATCGTCCCCCATATGCTGCGTATGATCTTCGGTCCGGACCACAGGACACTGATTCCCCTCTCCCTCACCTTTGGTGCCTCCTTTCTGGTCCTGGTCGATAATTTCGCCCGGGCGGGCATAGGCTTTGAGGTTCCGGTGGGCGTTGTCACCACCCTGGTGGGAGCGCCGTTCTTCGCCTATCTCTTAAGAACAGTTCGTTCGGGTGGTTGGGAGTGAAAGTGGCTGGATCTGCAGGTCCCGCAAGGACGGGAGTTGTCACAAAGGGTATATCTCTCCGTTATGACGGTCGCACTGTCCTGGATCACGTGGATTTGCACCTGAAGAAGGGAGAGGTGATAACCCTCCTCGGGCCCAATGGATGCGGCAAGACGACCCTCCTGAAGGTCATAAACGGTCTGCTCCGTCCCGACCAGGGCGAGGTTTACGTGGACGGAAAAGATGTTTCCCGGATGGGACAGATGGAGCTGGCAAGGTTCATGGGCTATGTTCCGCAGAATCAGAGGCAATCGTTTCCTTTCACCGCCCTGGACATAGTTCTCACGGGAAGAATGCCTCACCTCTCAGTGTTCGCCCAGCCCGGGACTGCGGATATCGAGAAGGCGAGAAGGGCCCTGGATATGGTGGGAGCCCTCCATCTGGCCTCCCGCCCGTACACTCAGATTAGCGGAGGGGAGCGACAGCTGGTCATGATCGCTCGCGCTTTGGCTCAGGAGCCGTCCTTCCTCCTCCTGGATGAGCCCACCTCCTCTCTGGATTTCAAGAACCAGGTCAGCGTGCTAAAGATGATCTCTCGCATCTCCAGAGAGGAGAATGTCACTGTGATAATGACGCTGCATGATCCAAACCACGCCATGATGTTCTCGGATGAGGTGGTCTTGCTGAGAAAGCTATTGCCACAGGAGGAATGCCGCATAGAGACGCCGTCGCACTATCAGAACGTCATCGCTTCAGGAAAGCCGCATGAGGTTATGACTCCGGAGAGCATCCGCGCTGCCTACGGTATAGATGTCGAGGTCCTGGAGGTGCATGGAAGAAGAATACTGTTTCCCTTGTAGCCGTCGCAATCCTTATATTTATTATCGATTGATGAGCTTTAAATAAGAAATATTGAGAAAGTGGTGTTAATATGGGAAACTCGAAGAAAAGGAAGATGCTACTCAGTCTGATGACCATCTTTGCCCTTCTTGCTGTGGCCGTCTACGCTGGTGCCTCAGAGGGTGACGCCGACAACGACACCATAACCATAGTGGATTCGGCAGGCAGGACTGTGCAGATGCCCTATCCAGTAGAGAGCGTGGTGGTCTTGTGGAGCAACCCGGCAAGGGAATTGCGCGCTTTGGGAGTTGTGGACAGGATCATTGGCATGGATCAGTCCACGAAAGATGAGGTCGATATGGGTAAGCTTCCGGAGCTGGCCGATGTTCCTGTGGTGGGAACCCAGGAAGAGCCCAACTACGAGAAGATCGCCGAGCTAAAGCCGGACGTGGTCATTGCCCTCTCTGCCGGCTATCCGCCCGAGCCTGCTGAGATCCAGGAGAAGCTGGAGCCATTCAATATCCCGGTAGTGGGCCTGGATTTCTACAGGACCGAGGTCTGGTTCGATGAGATCGAGAAGCTGGGCAAGATGATGGGAAGGGAGGAGCGAGCCAGGGAGTACATGGATTTCTTCCACGGGTACTATGATCAAATAAATGAGACACTGGACGCCATCACCCAGGAGGAGCGAAAGACCGTCTACTTCGAAGGGGCCAAGACATACCAGACATATGGCGGGGCAGGCTACGGTAGTGGCATTCCCAACATGATCCGCTATTCAGGTGGCAAGGACCTCTATCCAGAGAGGCCGGAGCTGGCTTTCGAGATCAACCCTGAGGATGTGGCAAAGAGGAATCCGGATGTAATATTCAAGGGGACACCACTGGGCTGGCAGGAAGAGAACGATACTCAGTTCAAGGCCTTGAGAGACGAGATCATGAGCCGCCCGGAGCTGGCCTCGACCGGTGCCGTCAAGAATGGACAGGTCTATGTGATCAGCTTCGATGTGGCCGGAGGAGCGGGAAAGAAGTTCGGGCCGGTCTTCCTGGCAAAGGCCCTCTATCCGGAAAAGTTCCAGGATCTGGATCCGGTAGCCTTCTACCAGGAGTATCTGGAGGAGTTCCAGGGTTTGGGATACCAGGGAGCGTATCTCTACCCTTAAATTATATTTTTTAAATTTAATTCTTTAGTTCTGGAGCTATAAATGTCAGACGAGCAAGTGAAGAACATTATAATCTCCTGGGAAGGAATCCGGCTCATCGAGAGCATCACAGATGCGAAAAACCCAGGAGTTGAGACTCTGGAAGGCAGGATCGGACCGCTGCTGAAAGGTGACGGATCCCAGGCTCATTTCATAGAGATGCCTGGAGACCTCTACTGCCACGAGCACAGCCATTCTACAGAGAGCATAATCTTCACAGTCAAAGGCAGGTGGGTGCTTTGCAGCGGCGGCCGCCGCAATCTTATGCAGCCCGGATCGCTCTTCTGGTTTAAGGCCGGAACGCCCACAGGCTATGAGGTGCCCTTCGCAGAGGCAGCGTTCATACTGATCTTCAAGGTAGACAGAGACGATATGGACGCGGATGGCTTCATCGAATACCTGCAGGGACTCAGGCAAAGGCTCGAGAAGTCCCATCAAGAGGGAATGACCTTCAAGATGAGCGAGCTGCCTCTGGACCACCCGGCGAGGATCTATGCAAGGGGCCTCGGGGCTGAGGGGGCATGAGGGATGGACCGGAAAAGCATAGCATTCCTGAGAGAATGGTGCTGAGAAAAACCAGAGAAGATTCCAAGGCGGCATACGTCCGGTTTATCGCCCGAAAGACTGCTTTCATCGGATTCTGCCTGGCTCTTCTTCTATTAATGGTTCTGATATCAGCGTCTTTGGGCGGGACCACAAAGGGCCCTATTGAGGTCTTGCAGGCAGTGGCCGCCCGCTTCCACCCCATGGAGAGCGATCCTTTTGTGATGGGCGTGGTCTGGCATCTGCGACTGCCTCGTGTTTTTTTAGGCGTAGCCGCGGGCATTGGCCTTGCCATCTCCGGGGCGGCCATGCAGGGCGTGACCAGAAATCCTCTGGTCAGCCCCTTCACTGTCGGAATCTCCTCAGCCGCAGCCTTTGGGGCATCTATGGCCATCATGTTCGGCATAGGCTACACCGGCTCAGGCACATATATAATAATCCTGGCCGCTTTTGCTGGCGCCCTGGGATGCGCGATGCTCGTCTTCGGCCTGACCAGGCTCAAGAGATCCTCTCCCGAGACCCTGGTCCTGGCAGGAATTGCCCTGAACTACTTCTTCGGCAGCCTCACTGCTATCTTGCAGTTCTTTGCCAATGAGCAGCAGCTCAATGCCATGGTCAACTGGACATTCGGCACTCTCTCAGGAGCTGATTGGAGCAGGGTCACAATCGTCTTTGTCGTCCTTCTTTTTTGCGTCCCTCTGCTTATCCGTCTCTCCTGGGATCTTAACGCCATCTTCTCAGGAGGCGATGAGACGGCAAAAAGCCTGGGCATCGATACCTCGCGGGTCAGGACCATGGCCCTCCTGATCTCCTCTTTAATCACGGCCAGCATCATTTGCTTCACAGGAATAATCGGATTTGTAGGGCTGGTAGCGCCCCACCTGGCCCGCATGGCCATAGGAGAGGATCACCGGTTCCTGCTTCCTGCATCCTGCCTGGTGGGAGCCGTTCTGGTGGTGGGAGCGGATATTGCGGGCCGGACGGTGATGGAGCCCCTCATCCTGCCCATCGGCATCGTAATATCCTTCGTGGGAGTGCCCATGTTCCTCTACCTGATGATGACCAGAGACACACGCTGGGGATAAGAGAGAAGAGGTATAAAGAATGCTGGAAAGAGATGTAGCCTTCGAAAGCGACGGCCTGAGATTGGCCGGTATTCTCAGAACCCCTCATGCGAATTCTAACCAGGAGGATGGCCATCCTGCAGTCCTGCTGGTGCATGGCTCCTTAGAGCAGGACAGGGACGGAAACCTGCTCCAGAAGAGGGATGGAAAGCCTGCCTTTAAGAAGAACTTCTTCCTGCAGATTGCCCGGAGG
>JAXDAR010000055.1:0-3533 GCA_034679645.1 Methanothrix sp.
CTTCGCAATGCTCTGCTCCCGGTGGTGACCAGGGTTGGATTCATGGTCGGCATGCTCATGGGCGGATCGGTGCTGGTGGAGAATGTCTTCTCCTATCCCGGTGTGGGAAGTCTCCTCAGAGAAGCGGTGGTTGCCCGGGACTACCCCCTCATCCAGGGGATCATGCTCATCATGGCGGTGAGCATTCTATCAGTCAACTATCTGGTGGACATCATATACGAGCATCTGGACCCTAGAGTGGCAAGCTATGAGGCGGCATGACCTTCGACTCCTGTAATCCCCAGAAGAATGCACCTGTGCTGAGGGCTGCCCTGAAATGCGGCAGTCTCTGGCTGCAAGATCATCTACATGCTTATATGGATCAACATCTTCCAGGCTATTTCCATCAAGGCCTGTCAGGCTATTTCCATCGCAGCCTCCAGAATCTCCAAAAAAACCATAGCCTCTGGCAGGACCTTTCCGGATCGATATGCAAAACGGCAAGCAGCTTCACGACAGCAGGAAAGACGGCTCTGCTCGGCCTGTTTCTCATCGTCTTTGTGGCAGTATTCGCCCCATTAGTGACCAACTTTGAGCCGTCAGCCATATCTGGAGGCTCTCTGGAGCCGCCGGGGCCAGAGCACATCCTGGGAACGGACGAGCTGGGAATGGACATCTGGTCCGGAATATGCTACGGAGCGCGTATGAGCCTGATCATAGGCCTGGCAGTGGCGCTGTTATCCGGGGTTGGAGGAGGAGTTCTGGGGCTTTTGGGCGGCTATATGGGAGGAAACTGGGATAAGCTTCTCCTCCGAGCAATCGATATCACCATGGCTCTGCCCAGCTTTCCATTGCTGATAGTGATTGCCGCATTTCTCAATCCCAGCATCGTCAATGTGATACTGGTGCTTGTCCTCCTCAGCTGGGCCAAGCCCGCCAGGATTGTCAGGTCTTCCGCTCTGGCCATGAAAAAGCAGCATTACATAATATCCGCCAGGCTCAATGGAGCCAGCCCTGCCTATATCATCAGGAGGCATATCATGCCCGAGGTCCTGCCACTGCTGTTCGTGAGCATCCTCAATATCGCATCTTATGCCATTGTGGCCGAGTCAGGTCTGGCATTCCTGGGGCTGGGGGATCCGACATCCAAGAGCTGGGGCATGATGCTCCACTACTCCACCAGCTTCCGGTCGATCTATTTTACCCCTTACTGGCAGTGGTGGCTTATCCCCCCATTAGTAGCGCTGATATTTCTCCTCCTCTGCCTGGCATTCATCGGCCGGGATATGGAAAGGGTCGTCGATCCAAGGCTGAGGACGGGAGGCCGCTCATGACGAGGCTACTCGAGATCAGAGATTTATCCATTGAATACAAAACAGACTGCACCTCCGGTGGGGTATCCGATAGCTCATCGGAGGGTGAATCAGCTGGTGGCTGCCGGGCGGTAGACCGGCTGAGCCTTACCCTGGAGAAAGGAGAGATGCTTGCGGTGATAGGTGAATCCGGAAGCGGCAAGACCACACTTGCTCTGGCCATCATGGGGCTTCTTCCTGAGAATGCATCCATAAAGGGTTCGATACTCTTCCAGGGCAGAGATCTCAATGCCATGCCGCAAGAGGATAGAGATCTGATCCGCTGGAAGAGCATCTCCATCGTATTTCAAAACAGTCTTGAGATCCTCAATCCGGTCATGCGAGTGGGAGAGCAGATAAGCGAGCCTATGATAAAGCACCTGGGACTGGGAAAAAGCGAGGCAAAGAAGAGATGCACCGAGCTATTCTCCCAGGTAGGGCTGGATCCGGTCTGGCTGGATGCATATCCTCATCAGCTTTCCGGCGGCATGAGGCAGAGGGCGCTGATTGCCATGGCTCTATCATGCCAGCCCGAGATCCTGATCCTGGATGAGGTGACATCAGCCCTGGATGCATTCACCAAGGTGGAGATCGGCGAGCTTCTCGTCAGGCTGCAGAAGGAATGCGGATACAGCATGATACTGATATCACACGATATCGGCTTTATCTCTTCCTTGAGCAACCGCATGATGGTGATGTACGCTGGACGGGCAATGGAGAGGGGAGATACGGATAAGGTGATAGACAGTCCTTTGCATCCCTATACCAGGGGGCTCGTCAACTCCACGCCTGGCATTTTCCTCTACCGGGATCTATGGGGAATACCGGGAGAGGCACCGACAGGAATTGTGCAGGGCTGCCCCTTCTACTCCCGCTGCACCCAGAGAAAGGGCATATGTAAGAGCAGCTGTCCAGACCTGAAGCCCTTGGACAGCGAGCGAGAGGTGGCCTGCCATCTGGGCGGTATTGTCACCCTTCTGTTCGCCTCCAGGATGAACTACAGCTACCGGCTTCCTGATGGAGGGGTGCTGGATGCGGTAAAAGATGTCTGTCTGGACATCAAGGAGGGAGAGGTCCTGGCCATCGTCGGCCAAACGGGCTCGGGAAAGTCGACTCTCGCTCATATGCTGGCCGGGGTTATGGGCTCAGGGATTGGGGAGATTTACTTCAGAGGCAACAGGATGAACGGAGAAAGATATGGGTCCAAATATGGCGGGATTCAGATCGTCTTCCAGGATCCGGTCAACTCCACCAGCTCCAGGTTAACCGTCTTGGATACAGTGAAAGAGCCTCTGGATATCAACCATCTGGAGGATAAAAAGGAGAGAATCGAGCTGGTGAAAGAGGCTCTCGCATCGGTTGGCCTGCCTTCTTCAGAGGCCTTCCTGAATCGGTTCTGCTCCAGTCTGAGCGGCGGACAGAGGCAGAGGGTGGCCCTGGCCCGGGCACTGATAATGAGCCCCAAGCTCCTGATTGCCGATGAGGTCACCTCATCTTTGGACGTGTCTACTGCCTCCAATATCCTCCGGCTGCTAAAAGGGCTGCAGAACTCCCAGGGGTTCGCCATGATCTACATCACCCATGACCTCATGATCGCCCTCAAGGTGGCAGACAGAATTGCGGTAATGGAGACGGGGAGGATCATCGAGATCGGCAATTCCCATCAGGTGATGCTCCATCCCCAAGAGGAGGCGACAAGAAAGCTGGTCATGGCGAAGATGAATCGGGCAGAGCAGATCTTCAGTGGCTGAGCTTAGAAGCTCCACGGTATTTCATCTTGGCAGAAGCGGCAAATAGTACATGGCGGATCAGTGGCGCAGGATCAAAAAACCCTAACGCAATGCCCCAACAGAACGCGGGGCAGGCTCCTGGATATTGGTTATTGGTGGATGAAGTGACAGCTGCAATTGATGTAAGAGGGCTCTTTAAACTTTATAACGGCAAGATCAGAGCCCTGGACGGGGTCGATCTGAGGGTAGGGGCCGCCAGAGTCTTCGCCTTTCTCGGTCCAAATGGCTCTGGCAAGACCACCTTGATGAGGATACTGACCACCCAGATCAGGCCGACCTCGGGCCAAGCATACATCTTCGGCTTGGATGCGGTTCGGAATGGTCAAGAAATAAGAAGGATCATCGGCTATGTGCCTCAGGAGACCAGCGTCTGGCTGGATATCAGCGGATACGAGAATCTGCTGGTCTATTC
>JAXDAR010000056.1:0-9396 GCA_034679645.1 Methanothrix sp.
AGGAGTCAGCTTTACGGTTTTGTTCTTCTTTCCCATGCGCCAGTGATGGGTATATAAAGTCAAAAGTTTCGGGACTACACACTGGATGCTCGATCGGGAAAGCTTAATAGCTCAGGAGCGGTCACTACCCTGTGATGGGCTCGTAGGGTAGTGGACATCCTAGCGGGCTTCGGTGACTCTTGTCGAAGATACCCGCTGACCTGGGTTCGAGTCCCAGCGAGTCCGTTGTCTCTTTTTTTCGAACCGATTTTGGCGAGAATATAAATTCCCGTACAGGAATATGTATTTTGATGAGGTTTCTATCCTCCCGGAAAAAGATGCAGGAGCGATAAGAGATGGGGAAATTCAAAGCAGTATTTATGTTTGTGACGCCGGATTCCGATCCAAAGGAGCATATCGCCAGGCTGTCCACTCCCGAAGTTCTGGACCTGACGGTAGTTGGTGTCAGGGATTATGATCAGGCTGCCCGGGTGGCGAGGGAACTGGTTGAGCAGGGAGTGGCTGCCTTCGAGCTGTGCGGCGGCTTTGGCCATGCCGGAGTGGCCAGGGTGGCAGAGGCGGTTGCAGGCAGGGCGGTGGTGGGTGTGGTTCGCTTCGACCACCATCCAGGGATGGGGCATAAGAGTGGCGATGAATTCTTCCTGAAACAGGATTGACAGGGATGGGGTGAAGATTGGTTGACCTATTCGGCAAGAAGAAGCTGGAAGAGCGCGTAATTGAGCTGGAAGAGGCTTTGGCCGCTCGAGAGCAGGAGAAAGAGGAGCTCGCGCGCACCCTGGAGAAGAGGGAAGAGAAGATCAAAAGGCTGGCCAGCGCCAATCAGGAGGCCAACCTGGCCCTCAAGGCTATGGAGCAGAAGGCAGCGCTGAGGGCTGCGCCTACCAGCGATATTGAGAAGAAGGATGAATCGATGACCGGGCTCCCTGAAGCCTGGACTCCGGACAGGAGGAAATTTGATATCCTGCTTCAGAGGCTCAAGGCAGTTCGCTCCCCCCGGGAGGATCTGCTGGTAGCCGCATTTCCCGATTCCGTGCCAGAGGGAGCAGGCCTGCCGGCAAAAATATGGGAATCGGCGCTGGCGGTCAAATCAAGTCGGGGCAGGATAATCATCCACTCTCCCCAGCTCTTCGCCCTGCAGCTTATTCCGCCCTTCCCCATCAACGAGAGCGCATCCTGGGAAGGAGGCTCCTTTCAGCTCGGATCCATTGAGGAGATGCTGGACACACCGGTTCTGGTTGTATCCGCCCATGCGGGCAGCACCTTCCTGGGAGTGGCCATGAGTCCCGGAGCCTTTGAGGTGAAGGAGATGGTGGAAAGCCAGGTGAAAGGGAAGCACTCCAAAGGAGGATGGAGCCAGAAGAGGTTTGAGAGGCTGCGCGAGGAGGATATCAAGAACCATATCGATGCCGTCCTGGAGAGCCTGGCCCGGCTGGAGGCCAGGTACGGGAGCATCGCCAAATATGCCGTCCTAGGGGGAGAGGAGAGCCTGATGCGGCAGATCAAGACCTCCATCCACCTGCCCCTGGTGGAGCGAAAGATGGAAAGGCATGACGAAAAGGATATTGACTCCCTCCTGGATGAGGTTTATGGGTTCGTGTGCTACCGGATGGAGATATAGGCAATAAGTGATAAGAAAGTGCAGCGATAAGAAAGTGATATGACGGGAAAGTGCAGTGACAATGACATCTGAGAAGGCCGCAGACAAACAGGATGAAAATGATAATCCGGAAGAGCTCGCCCGCTCCTGGGACTGGCATGTGAGGAGAAAGCTGGCCTGGAGTCCGGATACCGCGGAGGGTATCCTGAGCTTTCTCGCCCGAGATACAGTGCCGTGGGTGAGAGAGGCTGTGGCCGGCAATGCCCGCACCCCGATCCCGATCCTGGCCCGGCTGGCCGAGGACAGCTCCGGATTTGTTAGAGCGGCTGTGGCCCTGAACGGCAATGCCTCAAGCGAGATGCTGGAATCTCTTGCCGGGGACGAGATGAGCGACTACGACTGTACCCTGGGAAAGAATCGCTATCTAGTGAAGGAAGCAGTGGCAAAAAGCCCCAACATTAATCCCCAGACCCTGGAATTTCTCGCCCGCGACTCCGATGAACATGTCCGCGCTTCCGCGGCCTCCAATCCCCTGCTCACTAGAGAGCTGATGAAAAAGATGGTCCGGGATGTGAGCTGGCTGGTGAGAAACAACATCGCCCGAAACCCGTCCACTCCGGAGGATCTCTTGACCTATCTCTCTCTTGACAGGATCATGGACGTGAGAGCGACGGCTGCACTCAATCCCCGCACTCCGGCAGAGGCGCTGGCCGCTCTGGCCAGGGACAGGAGCTGGGAGATAAGAGAGGCAGCAGCCCGCAATCCAAAGCTGGATGCAAAGATCCTGGATGAGCTGGCCGGCCACTGGTCCTGGGTGGTGAGGGAGGCGGTGGCTAAAAATCCCAATACGCCCCCAGAGACTCTGAAGAGACTGGCCGACGACCCCGACCAGAGCGTGCAGAAGGCGGCCCAGAGCCGGCTGGCTTGATACATGGGCTTTTTTATGCAACTGCTTTCAATTGCCTTCTTCACCGAAATGGTAATCAACCAGACCATATAATGAAAATTTCATGAATTTGAGCCCATGGAAATCTCAGCCACAAAAAAACTCTCGTTGGAGGCATTGAGTTGGATGCGGTGATACAAGCCCATTCAATTTCTGCAGATGAAGCAATAAAGGCATTGAAAGCAGACCCAGACGGCCTGGGAAAAGAAGAGGTTTCTGAAAGGCTGAAGATCTATGGGCATAACAGCCTTCCCAAACCGAAGCCTACAAGCATTGCGGTCTTCTTTCTCCGCCAATTTTTAAGCCCATTGATTTATATTCTGCTCCTGGCAGCGGCCATCTCCCTCTTTCTGGGAGACTGGCAGGAGAGCATATTTATCATGATCGTGCTCCTGCTCAACTCGGTCATCGGCACGATCCAGGAGTACTCAGCGGAGAAGAGCGCGGAAGCATTGAAGAATCTGGTCCGAACCAGGACCCGGGTGATCCGAGATGGAGAGGAGTTCGAGCTAGATTCCGAGGAGCTTGTTCCTGGCGACATAGTACTCCTGGAGTCCGGGGGCAGGGTTCCTGCAGATATCAGGCTGATAACCGTCCAGGACCTGGTGATCGACGAGTCTCTGCTCACCGGAGAGTCCATACCTGACAGCAAGGATTCCGAGCTGATCTTCGATCAGAGGACTCCTCTGGGCGACAGGGAGAACATGGCCTTTGCCGGCACCATTGTAGTCTCGGGCAGGGGCAGAGGTGTGGTGGTCAGCACAGGATTGAAGACTGCAGTGGGCGGACTGGCCGCTTCCCTGGCCGGCAAGCCCGAGACCAAGCCCCCTCTGATCCTGCGCATGGAGAAGTTCAACTCCAAGATCGCTCTGGGCGTCGCTGTTGCAGTGGCGGTGATCTTTGCGGTGGAGATCTACCGGGGCGAGCCCATTTATGATATCTTCATGCAGTCGGTGGCCCTGGCAGTGGCAGCGGTCCCCGAGGGCCTGCCTGTGGCCATGACGGTAGCTCTGTCCATAGGCATGTCCCGCATGGCAAAGAGGAATGTGATCGTCCGCCGGCTGGTAGCGGTGGAAGCCCTGGGGTCATGCAACTTCATCGCTTCGGATAAAACGGGAACCCTGACCGTAAACCAGCTTACCGTCACCAGGGCGGTCATCCCCGGCCGGGATCGCTGGAATTTGATTGAGCTGGCGAAAGCTCCGGAAACCGCAGTGGGGGCGGAGGTAGCAAAGGAGGAAGGAGGATCTGCAGGGAGTGAGGCAAGAGGAGGCCCGTCCGCTGCACAGGCTGGCCAGGCTGGCCAGCTATCTATTCTGAAGCCTCTGGCCAGAGCCTCGGTCCTGGCAAATGAGGCCTTTTCCGGGTTCAGGGATGGCAAATGGGAGTACCACGGAGATGCAGTGGACGTAGCCCTGCTCATGATGGCCCTGGAGGCAGGGATAACCCAGCAGGGGGAGGAGAACAACTATCCCAGGATCGCCCAGATACCCTTTGAATCCAAGCGCCAATTCTCAGCCACCCTCCATCAGGGTCCAGATGGAAAAATCGCTTTTGTTAAGGGCTCGCCGGAGAAGATCCTCAAGATGAGCAGCAGGATGGCCACTTCCGAGGGCGAGATTCCCCTCGACTCCCAGGGGGTGAATAAAGAGGGCGAGGCTTTAGCCACTGCGGGCTTCAGACTCCTGGCCCTGGCCAGGGGAAAGTTCCCGGATGATCAGGAGTTCAGCGAGGACCGGCTGGAGGATCTTACATTTCTGGGGCTGGTGGGGATGATCGATCCCCTCCGGCCCGAGGCCAAGGCAGCAGTGGAAGCATGCAAGCGCTCCGGGGTCGAGGTGGCCATGGTCACTGGAGACCACCCGGCAACTGCCTTTGCCATCTCCCGCGAGCTGGGGCTGGCAGATAGCGTCGATCAGGTGGTAACGGGAATCGAGCTGAAGGACGCTAAGGCCAGGGGTCAGGAGGCGGTCGATGCCCTGACCAGGAAAGGCAGGGTCTACGCCCGCGTCGAGCCCCAGCAAAAGGTTCTGATCACCAACTCTCTGGTGAGAAACGGCAAACTGGTGGCTGTTACAGGTGACGGAGCCAACGATGCCCCAGCGCTGCACGCTGCCCACGTGGGGGTGGCCATGGGCAAGGGCGGGACCGATGTGGCCAAGGAGAGCGCTGACCTCATAATCACCGATGACAATTTCGCCTCCATAGTCTCGGGAATCGAAGAGGGGAGAATAGTCTACAACAACCTGAGAAAGGTGATCTTCTTCTCCATTTCCACCGGAGTGGCGGAGATCTTTCTGTTCATCCTGGCGTTGATCTTCAATATGCCCCTTCCCCTGATCGCCGTCCAGCTCCTCTGGCTGAACCTGGTCACCAATGGCAGTCAGGATGTGGCTTTGGCCTTTGAGCCTGCAGAGGGCGGGGAGATGGAGCGGGCACCAAGGCCAGCCAACGAGCCGATATTCAACCGTCTGATGGTGGAGAGGGTGGTGCTGGTGGCGCTTGTCGTCGGCGGTCTTACTTATGCCGTCTTCCACTGGCAGGTGGTCATGGGCAAGAGCATCGAGGATGCGAGAAACATCGCCATGATCATGATGGTCCTCTTTGAGAATGCAGTGGTCTTCGCCAGCCGGTCAGAGCTCAAGAGCGCCTTTGACAGCAGTCCCCTTAGAAATCCTCTGCTGGTCTTCGGCACCATAGCCGCCATTCTGATCCAGGTGGCTGCCATGTACCTGCCCGGCCTCTCGGACGTGTTGCAGATTCATCCCGTTTCCATTTATCAGTGGGTGGAGCTGGTGGGAATAGCCCTGCTGGCCTTCGCCGCCATAGAGCTGTATAAATTCATGCGCCGGAGGTATCCGCTGAGTGGGTGATGATCAGGAAATCGATCGAGATGATAAAAGACAGATTATAGAAGGCAGAGCGGAAAAAACTGAGCATAGGAGACGAAGCGATCAGACTCTCTGGTATAGAGTCGTCCTCTGTCTCGCTTTCCTTCCGCAGCTCTCGATCAGCTCTTCCATCTCCTGCGCGGAAATGCCCGGCTGCTCCTGAGAATTGCGGGCGATCTTTTCGTCCATCAGAGTCCCCCCCAGGTCGTTTGCCCCCCACATGATGGCCGCCCTTGCCGCCTCCCTTCCCAGCTTGGTCCAGCTCGCCTGGATGTTGGTGATGGCGGGATAAAGGGCCACCCTGGCCAGGGCATGCATCTTCAGCCGGTCGAACAGGTCCACACCGGGAACAGTCCTGCCCAGCAGATTGTTCTCCGGTATGAATGGGAGGAGGACCAGCTCGGTGAAGCCTCCGGTCTGGTTTTGAATTCCCTTCAGGATCTCCAGGTGCTCCAGCCGGTCTTCCATCCTCTCCACATGGCCGAAGAGGATGGTGGAGGTGGTGGGAATCCCAAGCCGATGAGCAGTGGTGATGATCTCCTTCCACTCTGCGGTCATCAGCTTCTCCGGGCAGATCATCCGGCGCACAGAATCGACCAGGATCTCCGCTGCCGTGCCGGGCATGGACCCCAGGCCGCTTCTCTTCAGCTCCTTCAGGCAGTCTTCCACCAGCAGATGGGAATTCTTGGACATATGCAGCACCTCCATGGGAGAGTAGGCATGAAGATGCAGCCGGGGATGGCTGCGATAAATGACCTCCAGGATGGCGCAGTAGTCCTCCAGGAGCATACCGGGAGCAAGCCCCCCCTGCAGGCAGATCTCAGTTGCTCCCCGCTCCTCAGCCTCGTCCGCCCGGCTGAGGATCTCCTGGTCTGATAGGCGGAATTTGCTGCCATGCTTAAAGGAGCAGAACTTGCAGCTTCCTGTGCACTGGTTGGTGAAGTTGATATTGCGGTTTATGATAAAAGAGACCTCATCCTTGCCGCTCTTCCGGCGCAGCAGATTGGCCAGACGGTATAGCTTCACCGGCTCTGACCATAGCCTCTGGAAGAGGTCATAATCATTGCCGGCACTATTGGGAGAGGTGCGTGGCTCTTCCATCTCCAGGAGATCTGAGGCGATCAACGATTCTCACACTTCCTACGGGGCTTTATCTGCAGAGAACTGCGAGGGGATATATATGGAATTGTTGCCTATCGATCGGCATCTGGACGGCTCTCCTCATCCGCTGTGCTCTGCTCTCATGCTCTGAATCTGTATTATTTTCGGTTTCTTCGATGTCTCTATTGGTAAACCTGGGGCCACTTTTCGCCCTCGTCTTTGTGCCTTTGTGCCTCTGGGTGAGGCCCAAGCATCCCGATTTCACCACAAAGACGCAAAGGCACAAAGATATTCTCTGCCGTAACATCGCCCACACAAATTTAGCGAAGAGACTTATTCTCTGAGCCATCCTCGGCGTCCTCTTCAGCGCTCGCCAATCTCCGTTCTTTGGGAATCTGGCTTACCAGCACTCCGCGCGCGTACAGACCGCACCCAAGCACCTCTCCTCTATAAAATACCACCACATAACCGGATTCCCAGTCCGATTCGACTGCCAGAGTCCCCCCCTCCATGAATCTTCTGGCGTCAATTGAATCCAGGTGGATGAGGTTCCTGGTGGCATGCTGGCCGAAGACCTGCAGGGCGCTGGTGGTGGGCTTCCACGGTCGGTCCTTCAGGTTCATGATGCGCATACCGATCGCCTCGTAGCTTAGCCGGGGAAGGATGGCCTCATTGGCCGCCCAGACGCTATTTGCCTTCCGAAAGAAGATGTATCCGGAGAAGGCCGACGGGGGAATGCCGAATCGTTCACTCCAAAGGTCCGTCACGAAGGACCTGTCCAGGGGCTCAAAGATGTTCCTGCTTCTTGACGAGTCTGGCGACATAGAATCCTCCTGTATCATTGAGATGAGGGTAATAACGGGCCGTCTTGACCAGCTCCCGGTCCAGTTGATTGCCGCCCCATTCGGTCAAACCCGGACAGGCCACCAAACCAGGAATCGATATCCTCTCCAGCCGGGCCAGGTCGAGGACCTTTTCCACCACCAGCTCGTTCTCCTCCGGAGCGTATGTGCAGGTGGAGTAAACCACCACCCCTCCCGGCCTGGCCAGACGGATGGCGTTCCTGAGCAGGTCGACCTGCAGCCTGTGCAGATCCATCGACCTCTTGCCGCTGCTCTTGCACAGCACTCCCGGACCCTTTCTCTCCCGGCCCTCGCTGGAGCAGGGGGCATCCACCAGCACCCGGTCGAATTCGACGGATCGGGAGGGAAATCTGCGCCCGTCATAACGGGTGATGGCAGCGTTCAAGACCCCCAGCCGTTCGCAGTTCGAGCGCAGGGGAGCTACTCTGGCCAGAGATGGCTCATTAGCGATCACTCTTCCGAGGTTATTCATCATCTGAGAGATCTGGCCAGTCTTGCTGCCGGGAGAGGCGCACAGGTCGAGGACCAGCTCGCCGGGCTTGGGATCGAGCACCAGGGGCGGGACCATGGACAGCTCCTCCTGGATATGGATGTAGCCACAGAGGTTTTCGACCAGCTTTCCCGGACTCTCCAGGTCCAGCTTCAGCCCCAGGGGGTACCAGGAAAAGCTCTGATAATTTACGCCACTTTCAGAGAACCGGTCCAGCAGGGCAGATCTCTCGATCTTCAGGGTATTGATCCGGCAGGAGCTGGAGAGCGCCAGGCTCTGCACCGCCCGGAAGCCCTCGAAGTCCGGTATCATATCCCTGTATCTCTCCAGCCATTCCATGTTTTTGCACAAATGCATTATAGCAGAAATAGATTGGCCCAATTGAGCAAAAGAATTTAATAGCGGGATGTCCAGGCCAAGACCAGCGCAAAACAGTTTTCTTGTTTTCGCGAAGGATGATGATGCAATTGGCAGGTTATGATAGTGATAGGTCCTCTATGAGCACTCCTGCTCCGGTAGAGGTGGGAGGAGAGTACGATGTCAATATCGAGGACATTGCGCGCGAAGGCGACGGCATTGCCAGGGTGGAGGGATTTGTGATTTTTGTTGCGGACACCAAAGTGGGTGACACTGCTAAAATCCAGATCGACAAGGTGATGAGGCGGTTTGCCATCGGCCATAAGGTTTAGCTAAAACAAGTAGATATATATAACAAAGAAATTAAAAATTAAGTTGGCGGGATTCAATTCCTGCCATAATCCTGTTAATCGAATGGATTAAATAAACTGTTTTATGCTTTTTCATCCTGCTGGGATGCCAGAACCTTGATAGAGCTTAAATACAATCCAGGCTAATTAACTATTGATACCGATGGATCCGATTCTAGCTCAGACCGGCACGGATGTTTTCAATTCCCTGCTCAGTAATGCCTGGTTCATAATATTCATACTGCTTTTTCTGGTGCCGATGCTGCAGAGAAACTATCTGCAGGCGGAAAGAAAGCGGGTACTGGCCCGGCTGGGCAAATCCAGGGGCACCCAGGTCCTGACCCTCATCCACCGCCAGGAGACGATCAGCTTTCTTGGCATTCCCCTTGCCCGATACATCGATATCGAGGACAGCGAGAAGGTCTTAAGGGCCATCCGCCGGGCGCAGAAGGATGTCCCCATAGACATCATCCTCCATACCCCGGGTGGCCTGGCCCTGGCCGCCACCCAGATCGCCATGGCCTTAAAGTCCCATCCCGCCAAAAAAACGGTTATTGTGCCCCATTATGCCATGAGCGGGGGGACGCTGATCGCCTTTGCCGCTGATAAGATCGTCATGGACCCCCATGCTGCTCTCGGGCCGGTCGATCCTCAGCTGGGCGATATGCAGGGCGCTTATCCGGCCACATCCCTTCTGGCGGTGGCGGAGAAGAAGAAGATCGATGAGATGGATGACAAGACCCTGGTCTATGTCGAGGAGGCCCGAAAGGCTCTGGCCCAGATGAGAGGTCTCCTGAAAAA
>JAXDAR010000057.1:0-26865 GCA_034679645.1 Methanothrix sp.
TGGGTGGCGATGAAGTACATAGAGATTCTCATCGCCTACGGCGACTACTACTTCAGGCAGAATACCCTCGAGACGATCCCTCTGGCCATTCAGCTATATGTCCTTGCATCTCACATTTATGGACCACGGGGGCAAAGGATCCCCAAGCGGGGCAGAACAGAGCCCCAGACCTACTTCTCATTGCTGAACAAATGGGATGCCTTCGGCAATGCTATGGTGGAGCTGGAGCTGGCGTTTCCCTTCAGCAACCAGATGTCCCTCCCAGTAGGCGAGAGCGACGGGGAGATTGGCCTGGCCAACATCTTCGGCTCTGCAAGCACCCTCTACTTCTGCATACCTGACAACCCTCAGCTAAGAGCCCTGGGAGACAAGATCGATGACAGGCTCTTCAAGATCCGCCACTGCCAGGATATCGAGGGTGTATTCCGCCTCCTGCCGCTCTTTGAGCCGCCCATAGAGCCGGGGCTGCTGGTCCAGGCTGCTGCAGAGGGCTTGAGCCTATCCAGCGTATTGAACGACCTGAACAGCCCAATGCCCAACTACCGTTTCTTCTACCTTCTCCAGAAGGCCCTGGAGATCTGCTCGGAGCTGAAGTCTCTGGGCAACTCCTTCCTATCGATCAAAGAAAAGGGCGATGCAGAGGCCCTCTCCCAGTTGAGGACCAGGCACGAGAGCAGCATCAATAACCTGGTCATGGAGGTGAAGAAGCAGCAGCTAGAGGAGGCTACAAAGGCTCTAGAGGCATTGCAGGAGAGCCGAAAAGGGCCGGTCTACCGACTGGAGCATTACATCAGGCTTATAGGAGAAGACCTGAGCAAAATACCTGACACCAATATGGATTTCAACGAATTACCTAACCAGATTGACCAACCGATCGAGGAGAGCAGGCTAAAGCTGACTCAGTTCGAGAAGGAAGAGATGGATAAGGCAAGTGCAGCCGCTGAATGGCAGACATATATAGGAATGGTTGAAACCCTGGCAAGTATTCTTCATCTTCTCCCTATTGTCGATAACGCTGACATGCCTTTTGGATTAGGCTTAAAAGTTACTGCCGTGAGTGGAACAATTTTAGGCAATGCAGCACAGGCCGTAGCCAGAGGGATGCAGATTCACGGCAACACCTTATCTTTCCAATCCACCAACGCCGGCCGCAAAGGCGGCTTCCTGCGTCAGCTGCAGGACCGCGTGCAGCAGGCCAATATCGCTGGCTACGATATAAAGAACATTGACAAGCAGATCCTTACCCAGAAGATCAGGATAGACATCGCCCAACGGGAGATAACCAACCAGCAGCAGCAGATAGACAATTCTCAGGAGGTGGAAGAGTTCCTGCGCAGCAAGTACACCAATCAAGAGCTCTATATCTGGATGGAGGGGGAGGTCAGGACTCTATATTATCAGGCTTACACCCTGGCATACGAGCTTGCCAAGAGGGCAGAGAAGGCATTCAGGTTCGAGCGTGGTCTGGCAACCTCTGATTTCATCAAGTTCGGCTACTGGGATGCGGGCTATGACGGCCTATTATCGGGCGAGCGGCTGTATATCGGCCTGAAGCAACTCGAGGCGGCCCATCAGGAGAAACGTGACCACGACTTCGAGATTTCCAAGTCAGTCTCTCTCCGCCAGACCAATCCCCTAGCCCTTATCCAGCTTAGGGAGACGGGTTCCTGCGAGTTCGCATTGCCTGAGGTCCTCTTCGATATGGACTACCCAGGGCATTACATGCGCCGCTTAAAGTCGGTGAGCCTCAGGATACCATGCACAGTTGGGCCCTACACCAGCCTGAACTGCACTCTGCGCCTCATAGAACACAAGTTCAGGGTCAGTGCAGTTGCGAAGGACAAGGGCGACTATCCCGAGAAGATCGATGAGACCGATGACCGATTCAGCACAGTCAACGTGCCCATCACCTCAATTGCAGTCAGCTCCCTCGATGACGAGAGCGGCGTCTTCGAGCTCAACTTCCATGACGAGAGATACCTGCCTTTTGAGGGCGCCGGGGCCATCAGCAGATGGAGTATCGAGCTGCCCGACAAGTTCCGTCAGTTCGACTACGACACGATATCGGACGTCATCATAAGGCTGAGATATACATCGGTAGAAGGAGGAGATAAGCTGAAAAAGCCAGCCTCTGATTCGGTGATGGAATACATCAAGAGCGTGGAGGAGCTGAGCCGGGAGGAGGGGCTGTTCGCTGCCTTTGATCTGAAGAACGAATTTCCAAGCGAGTGGTATAGTGCGAACCAGCCTGCTACAGATGCCACAGAGAGGGTGCTGATGATCGAGAAGCTATATGAGAAGCTTCCTGTTTTCACCAAGGGACGCCCCCCTGCAAAGATTCTGGCTAGGGATATCTACCTTTTCGCTTCTACTACCCTATCCGCCTCTTCATTTGCCGCTACCCAGGGAGGAAACGAGATCCCATTCACAGACGGAGAGATTGTAGGAGCCATGAAATCCTTTGTCGCAAAGAATGTGGATTCAGCTATGGACAGCTTGACGGTTAAGATTGGAGATGTAATTAGTACGATCGATAAAATCTGGTTGATAGAGCGATACACCTTGATCTAGAAAGATGAATTGTGTTTGTTGCAGCCGCAACGCCATCGTTGATCAGTGATACAATCACGCCCTTCGAGACGCCATTAGGAGATAGAGTATCAAAACTGGCTGATGAATATTGAGAGAGACTATATCAAAAATTAAGTAGATCTCAAGCAGGCTAATGACATAACGGATAGCAGAATAGATATCAGAACAAATAGCAGGATCGAATATGTCGCATCTATCTCCTCGCCATCCGGCTGATCCTGTCCCAGCCCGTTCCTCCCGTGCGGAGGGGATTGTCGAGCACCACATCGATGAATCCGAAGATGACAGGGGCATAGACGGCATAAAAGTCGCGGGCAAAGGTCATGGCCTCTTCCAGATCCTGGAAATGGCGGGTCTCCATCGACTCGCCCGTGCCTGCGATCTCAGTGCTCCTGATAGTGCTGTCCGCCACGAAGCCGGAGAGGCCGCATGAGGCCTTGGGAGGCTGGACAGCATCGATATTCACCGGCACTCCGCCGTAGGACTCATAGGCAAAGCGGATAAGCTCCTCTCTGGTCTCCAGGCCCTCGGACCTCGCCTCCACCAGTATCTCCTCATCCAGGTACTCCGGCTGGGGGAGTAAACTGGCATCGATCACGAACGAGAATCCCTCTTCATCCCCCTCGTCCAGGTCCACAGCCTCCAATACCAGACCAAGCCTGACGGGCATCCCGTGGCCGAAGCTGCACTGCCATCGGTCGCTTTCCACATAGATCTGGCTCTCCGATAGCGGCAGGATGTTAAGCATCGGATGAAATATAATTACTCAAACATATATAGACTTTTCTATAGATATTTTATTGATTTAAATTTATCATAAATAATTTTATAATGTTTCTCAGATGAACAATGGGTATTCTGTACGTCTATGGAATCATGCCAAGATCGCCCTCTTTCGATCGAATTTGTACCATCATTTGCCCGGATCCAGCGGCCTTAGTCCTGGAGGGCGCAGAGATAGATTGTAAAACTGGCGACATGCCCCTCAACCAAACCATCCAGCTTCATGAAATAGTAGTAAAGGTTGGTGCGCTTACTCCCCTGGACATATAAGAGGACAAGGCTGACGCGCTAAATTAGGATTATGATTAAGATTAAGGTGGACAGATCCCTGGATTTTCTCCCATCTCCCGGCTGCATTGTTGGTCTATCAGCACCGATCATGCTCCTATTACTTCGATGAGTGGCTTTTGCACCTGTATTTTTGCACTGTAACCCCTGGGCCTCAGGAAGATTATAGAATGAGAATGATATAACAGATACGAAGAGCAAAAGATACTGCAGGAAGCTTGAGGTACGAAGTGCGATGATCGATAATAAAATCAAGCCTGAAAATATCCTGATATACGGCGCTGGAGCGATAGGCTCCCTCATGGGCTATCTGCTCTCCGATCCTACCTCTGGAGATGGGGCAGCGATCGAGAATGTAGCCCTGCTGGGAAGAGCCGGGCATATGGAAAAGATCAGATCCGGTGGGCTGGAGGCACAGACTCCCGAGGGCGCGGAGCCGGTCTTTTTCAGGCACCTTTTCACCGACCTGGATGAGCTTGAAGCCTCCGACTTTTATCCCGAGCTGGTATTGATCTCTGTTAAGACCTACTCCCTGGAGAGGCTCTGCTCTGAGCTGAACCGATCGGGCCTCCTGGAGGAGAGACTGAAGGACGCCCGCTTCCTGCTGCTGATGAACGGCATGGGAAACAGAGAGCTTTTTGAAAAGCTGGTCCCCCAGGCCGCAGGAAGGATTCTGGAGGGGATCACCTCCAACGGGGTCAAGCTCGCGCGAGAGGGCAAGATCGAGCTGAAGGGCAGGGGGCCAACTGTCATCGAGCAGGGTCTCCCTGGGAAATTGGAGCGGTTCATGAGAGCCCGGTTTGAAAATAAGGGATTTCTGATCGATTTCGTCCCGGATTTCAAGAAGCAGCAATGGAATAAGCTCTTCGTCAACTCGGTGATAAATCCGATAGCCGCCCTGGCCCGGCAGCAGAACAAAGTCATCCTCTCCCCGGATTTGCAGATCACTGTGAAAAGAGTGGTTGAAGAAGGAGTGGCGGTCGCCGCAGCGGAGGGGATGAGCTTCGACCCAGATACTGTCCTGGAGCTGGTTTTTTCCGTGGCCGAGAAAACGGGAGAGAATAGCTGCAGCATGCTCCAGGATGTCCTGAATAACAAGATGAAAGAGATCGATTCCATTAACGGCTATATCGTCCGCCTGGCGGAAAAGCATTCCATTGCTGTTCCGGTCAACGAGGCATTATACGGCCTGATCAAAGCAACCGCCAGGTGTTCATAAGAATTTATTTTCAGTATGGGAAATCTATAACAACCCCCTGGCAAGAGAGAATTCGTGGACTGGTTTGCATTCTCTATAGCTGGAGCCGCCTGCCTGGCGGTAACGGGGATCATAGACAAGTTCTACCTGGGCAGATATGTCCACAACATCCTGGCATACCTATTCGTCCTGGTGGTGATCCAGCAGATCTTCCTCCTGCCCGTCCTGGCCTATGCCGGCCTGGATTTCGTCTATCCGCATAGCCTTTATGCCCTGTCCATCGGGGTGGTACAGGTGATCCTCTGGGCGGCGTACCTGCGCGCCCTCAAGGTGGAGGAGACTAGCAGGATCGCCGCCCAGGTCTATGTCTTTCCGGTCTTCGTCTTCCTGGGGGAGTTTTTCCTCCTGGGCCAGACCCTGCGGCCCTCAGACTATACAGGAGGTGCCCTGCTAGTCCTGGCTGCCCTTCTTATCTCCTACCACCCGGCATCAAATCCGGGCAGCGGCGGCGGAAGGGGCAGGATCTCGCCCGCTCTGAAGTACATGGCCGTCTTCTGGATCTTCACTGCCACTTATTCCCTGGCCTCCAAGTACCTGCTCGACTACATGATCGAGTGGCACCTGATCGTCTGGTCTTCGCTTGGGAGCTTGATAGCGGTCTTCACACTCCTGGCCAGTGGAGAGGTTCGCAAAGAGGTAGGGGGCTATTTCCGTTCCGGTCCGGGGCTCGTCTCCATTCTCTTCCTGAATGAGCTGTTCGACTTCCTGGGGAGAGGAGCTTTCATCTTCGGTTATGCCCTGGGATCGGTGGCCCTGGTATCCAGCGTCTCCGCTCTGCAGCCCTTCATCACCCTGATCTATGTGCTGGTACTGGGAGTCCTAGTCCCCGGTGCACTGGTGGAGGAGATGAATGGAAGGACGATTGGGATGAAGATCGCGGCGACTGTGCTGATCGTTGCCGGGGTGTACCTGGTATCCTGATCAGCCTGGGCTCACGGTATTTTCTTCCAAAAGCTACGCTGCCTCCGTTGACCCAAGGCTGTACGGCTTTGAGATTCTGTGATCTCAGGCTGCCCTACCCACAGGTATAGCCGCAATGGGCGTCTCGTTTGTGGGAAGCTCCAGATACTCCCTTACCATTTCCTCGTCAAATGATGCCGTGTAAGTGGCGCCAAGCCCCAGGGATACGACCTCCAGCAGCAGGTTCTCCGATGCTGTTCCCGCCTCGACGTAAGCAAACCGGCTCAGGTCCTGGCCATCCCTGTTAATCCTGTCGAAGGCTCCGGTCACCATGAAGACTGCTGGAGAGCCTGCCCTCCAATCTGCTCTTCCTCCCATGGATGAGCCGAATAGCAGATCGATTTTATTTCCCACCGATATTGTGGAGAGGCTGTTGCCTTCAGGCGAATAGTGGTAGACCCCAGGTGAGATGCCTGTGACATTTCCCGCCAGCAGATAGACCTCAAGGGGATAGGATGCCATAGCCGATGGTGACGTGCGGTGGCCTTTATCGTCTGTTATGCCCTGTGCAGCCCAGAGGAGCATAGAGACCTCTTCCAGGGTCAGCGGCTCATCTGTGAAGCCCCTGATCGATCGCCTCTCTGCGAGAGCCTTCTCAACGGAGATACCGCCATCGATCTGGGGCTCGGGCAGGCTTATGACTTCATTTGTAGCTCCAGAGATAGCTTTTTCAGAGCTGCAGGGCAGGACCAGCACGGCGGCTGCTATGGCAAAAAGGCTCAGCAGCACTATGAATTTTATGTGCTTCATCATTTATTATTGCATCCTTTCTTTACTCTGTCGCAATCATTACCCTTGAAGCCTTGATTACAGCATAGACCTCTTTTCCTTCTGCAAGCCCCAGCTTGTCGGCTGAGGTTTTTGTGATAACCGAGACGATACAGTCACCTCCCGTGAGTTCAACTGTAACCTCAGCGTTGACAGTTCCTCTGACGATCTTCTTTACCTTGCCTTTCAACATATTCCGAGCACTTATCTCCATCTCTATTCACCTCCAGGCAGCGTGCCATATCTGCTATGAATTTCCGTTGCCCTTTATCCGGATAGACTCTTGGGAATGGGGAGTGTGCAGCGGATACCTCTTTTCGGTGGGCGCTGCAGGGAAGGTTCGGATATATTTATAATTTAACAAATATGCGCCAGGCGGGCCAGGAGGGATCAATCCTAAACGAAGCTCAGAGGCTCCGCCAGCGCCACCTCCGCAGCCTGTCGGTCATCAGCTAAAATGATTGCCTGAATATCTCTTCTCTGAGGCTTATACTGATCCGTGCAGACTGTCTTTTTTTGTGCACACCATGCGTCTGCCCACCGGGGATGCAGGCAAAGGGGGCCCCGAAAACCAGAAAGATCTTGATGAGCCGTCGATGGTTATGGACTGCGATATATTAATGCGAAAATTTGCCAGGCGGGGTTGCTTTAAATACCGTTGCTTCGCATGAAAAACCTGAAAAAACGATTAACCGGATACTCCTCTGGTATCGCTCTTCGTAACAACATAACCTGCCCGGACGATGCAGTCAATCATCTCTTGGATTGATGTATCGATGGGTGACGGCGGTATCAAGATCTTCCGTCGCATATTCTTCTTATCTCGGTCCTCAAGATACATTTCCTGATTTGTGAGAAGATGATGAAGAATGCATAGAACTTTTCACTTGAATCAACATTCTTCGAATATGCTTGGAGCCTTGTTTAGTTATCCCTCCTAAAATGGTCTTTTCTGCTGACTGATATAAAGAAGGAACAAGGCCACACCACGCAGCAAGCTGTTCTGGCTTTTTGAAATCGGTGCAGTTGCCAATTTCCGCCAGAATGGCAGTGGCAGAAACAAAACCGATCCCAGGCATGGACATAGCAATGGCCAAATCATTCTTTCGGTACTGAATTCTGGAGCTAATTTCTCCATCCAGCTCATCTATCCTCTCCTGTATGGATTTCATTAAGTTCAGAGAACCCCTGATCAAAATGACCTGGGTGATTTCAAGACGACTTTTGATTGACTCTTTAATTTGATCCGCCTTTTTCTTAAGTCGTCCAGATGGGATGCCTTCAATTATCTCGTCGATGTCTTTTCCTTCTAAAACGCAATTCAATAGATACATCCCGGACTTGCCAAATATATCAGAGATAACTGAAGCCAACTTGATGCATGCAGAATCAAGTGATTGGTGGATCTTATTCTTTTCCTGAGTCATCTGCTTGACGTAACCCTCTCTCGCTCTGGTCAACCTCCTAAGCTCTCGATCATCTTTAGGAAATATCCTGGAAGGCTCAATCATGCCGTTGAGACAAAGTTCAGCAATCCATTCAGAATCGCTGACATCAGTCTTTCTTCCTGGCGTGTGCTTAATTTTGTAGGCATTCGCCACGATCAGGTCCATCTTTCCCTCTAAAACGGCATGCACAGGATGCCAATAGATTCCAGTTGATTCTAAAGCTACCTGTTCACACTCATTTTCGATAACCCAATCTCTAAACTTTAAGAGATCCTCCAAGGTAACACTAAAGCGCTGTGTGTCTTTCTTCCTGTCTCGGGAAAGGATTGTTGCTATCAGAAATCGTTTGTGCACGTCAATGCCACAAACTTTATTCCTCTGCGGTTCCATGATTATTCCTGTCCTGATATGGGCGGATAACTTAATCCTCAAGGGTGCTCATTCGCATTCGCGTTCAACAGACGCATTCTTGCATCCGCAGGATATGGCTGGTTTAACTATCGGGATATGGGTCCCAAGCAACGGGCAGCCTTCACCGCCCATATCAAGCAGTTGAATTAAAAGAGGAAAGGTATCAGGTTTTTCATCCTTCTTCGCATGAGCAATTCGTTCATGGAGGTTTATCTTGAATTGGATTGGCTGTAGCTCTTCTCAATGTTTAACATAAGCATCATTCAGGCCATGATGCCCTCTTCATCAGGCATGGCTTCCGACATCAAGACCCTGATCTTTTTGATGCGGTTCTTTTCCATATTCTCAATTATGAACCTGGTGCTCATGTAATCGACGGATTCGCCCTGCCTGGGCAGTCTTCCCAGTAGCTGGATCATGAATCCGCCGATGGATTCGTAGTGCTCTGACTCGATGTTCGTCCCGATCAGCTCGTTAAGCTCATCGATCCGGGTGCTTCCATCCACAATGTATTCTCCTTCCCGGATGGTCTCGATCTCTTTGGTCTGCATGTCGTACTCGTCTGAGATCTCCCCCACGATCTCCTCAACCAGATCCTCCATGGTTACAATCCCGGCTGTACCACCATACTCATCCAGCACCACGGACATATGCGTCCTGCGCTTCTTCATCTCATTGAAAAGCTCGGCGGTATTCACGAACTCGAAGGTGTAGTAGGGCTTTTTTACAAACTTCTTTATATCAAATTGCTCTCTGGAATCCAAGTAGACCAGGTCCTTGACGTTGAGAATGCCCACAATGTTGTCGATCCTGTTGCTGTAAACCGGATAGCGGGAGAACTGCTCGGTTCTTATTGTTTTTATGACATCATCATAAGGAGAATTGATATTGATGGCGATGATGTCCATTCGCGGGACCATGATATCCTTGACCAGCTGGTCTCCGAAGTCGAAGACATTGCAGATCATCTTCTTCTCATGGTCTTCAATGACCCCTTCCTCCTCGCTGAGATTTACCATGGACTTCAGCTCCTCTTCAGTGATCGAGGGCAGTTTGGATGTCGCTTTGCAACCAAGCAGCCTTAATATGAGAGCGGCGATATGGGTGAAGACAAATACCACCGGGCTTAAAAGGTATGCCAGAATGGAAATCGGCCTGGCTACCAGGAGTGATATTCTCTCCGACTTCTGTGCCGCCAGTGCCTTGGGAGTGATCTCACCGAATACAAGCACCAGCATGGTCACCAGCCCGGTGGCGATGCCCACTCCGCTATCACCGAAATACTCTATCGCCAGGACTGTAGCAATGGATGATGCGCCGATATTCACCAGGTTATTGCCCACAAGGATAGTGCCCAGAAGTCTGCTGGGATCTTCCCTCAGCTCATTTATTGTGCTGGCTCCCTTAACCTTTTCCTCAACCATGTGAATGAGCCTGATCTTGCTGAGCGACATCAAAGCAGTCTCAGATGCAGAGAAGAATGCCGACATGCCGAGCAGAAATCCAAAAAATGCTAAAAGTGCAGATATACTCAGATCCAACGCCAATTCCTCATTGCTGGCCCGAAGACTTCGGAGAATCCAGTATGCATAATCATTTATCAAATTACTCTTAGCAACTGGGCAAATAAACCTTTCCCTGCGAAAAAATACCTAAAAGTATTAATACAAATAGCGACAATATCTATTATACTATTGCTATTGGCTTCCGACAGAGCTGCGATGGACAAAAAGCCTCTCTGAAAATGGTCCGCCGGGAGATTCCAATGGGAATAGAGCTTGCATAAATCAAAAGATTCTTCATCTTCCAAAAGGTCTCGCCAGTCGATAAGACTAATATTCCGCATTGCAGACGGCAAAACCAGTCTCATCTCCTATGAGCGGCGGAATATGATCAGTTTGCCGTCAATCGGAGAGCGATCGGTTGTCGGCTGAGTGTGCTCTTTTGGGTCTACAGCGCCCGAGTGCGAGCCAGCGGGGAGACTATGCAGGGCTGCCGGTTCGAGCGCGAGAAGACGCTTACCGCCGAGTGATTCGTTGAGGCCAAATCCAGAGCCAGAAGGATCCGGAGAGAGACGACCGTGCAGCCTTATTGGATGATTTGTCGATCGGTATCGTAGAAGCGGGAGTCCGACAGCACGCAGTTGGATGAAAGAGGATGAAAGGAGGAGGATGAAATAGATGAAATTCATTACAAGATTTCGCAATAAGAGGTCAGAAGAGGATATCAGCTATTATATGGCGGAGTTGGGAGAGCCAGTGATGGAACAGTTTGAAAAGGCATGGGAGAGGCTATACTTTGTTCCCATACGATTGAAGCATACCAGAATTGGGCCGACCATGAGAGGGGAGGTCCTGCAAGAGGAAGAAGCCAAAGCCCAGATTGATTCTCTTCGCAATTCAGACGATTGGGAGGAGATGAAGCATCAGTTTGAGTAGACCTGAGAAGACGAATACACAGCGAGAGAGCATGGAATTATGAAAGGAAACATCCCTGGCCGATGGGAGCCGCTGCTCTTTGTGGCTCCATTTTCTGCGGTAATATTCGGATTTTATGGGACCTTCTTGCCGTATGGAACAGCAGGTATTATCGGATTTGCGTTTATTGGCCTCCTCTAGGCTCTCATCCTGGGATTTAGTTCCAGCCGCCTTATCGGCCACCGGCCAGGACGGCCCGAAGAGAGGTGGTGGCCCGCTGACCTTCCTGTCTTCCTATCGATCATCGCTCTGGGGCTGATGATTGGTGCTGGCACCATGTACATACTGATGATGATCGAGGCACTGGATGAGCCTACGACGACGTATGCAGTCCTCTCTGCCCTCATGAGGCCGGCAGTTCCCTTCTATATCATCATAAACAGCCTGATGGAGCTTTTTATCGTTCCATTTGCAGTGCTCTTGAACTGGGATGCTGCAATGATGAGGAGGATTTATCCTTGCCGGAGCAGCGCTATTTTTTATCATAAGGGTATGGACCTAGCCTCGTCCTGAGGCAAGCATATATTGAAATATTTAAATAGTCGTCTTTCAAGAGGCAGCAGATTAAAAAGTTATATATTTCTGTGCATGCATACACAGATACATGGCATCCAAGACTATTTCCATTCGGGACGACGTATATAAATTGCTCAAAGATGCTAAAAGGGAAAAGGAAAGCTTCAGCGATGTTATAGAGAGACTGCTCAAGAAGGACAAAATAGATCTATCCGAGTACTTCGGAGCCCTCAAGGAAGATCCGATCTTAGACCTTCTGGAATCCGATTCAAAAAGGATAAGAGAGATGGCGAGGTCGAGAGTTTGATCATCCTGGATACCAGCGCTCTTATCGACCTGTTTCGAGGTGGGTACCAGATCAAAAAGTTGATAGATGGCGATGTGGCAACGACTGTTATAAATTATCATGAGATCTTCGTTGGCATTAGGCACCATAAAGCAAAAGCAGAAGAGAGATTCTTTAGGAGATTCTTTACAGATATCAGGATACTCGATTTTGAATTAGCTGCTGCGGAAAGCTCAAGCGAGATCATGGCCAGGCTTATGGCTTTGGGAATCTCCGTCAATGCCTTCGATGTTCTTATCTCTGGAATTGCAGTGGCGAACAGCTCTGAAACCTTAATTACTAGAGATAGGGATTTCGAGTCTATTGCTAAGGTGACTGAACTCAACATGAAAGTATATTGATAACCACCGCCATCGCCAAATAGAATCCGGCGCTTTAGAGGCAAACATGACCAGCTCATACGTCCACGGCTATGACCCTCGGGAGAGCAGGCGCCTGCAGGATCAGGCCACCACCCTGGCCGAGCTGCTGCATCACGATACCGCCTACCCACGGGAAAGCCTCGTTCTGGAAGCCGGCTGCGGCGTGGGAGCGCAGACGGTCACCCTCGCCCGGAATAGCCCTGGGGCATCGATTGTATCTGTGGACATATCCAGCGCTTCTCTTCGGCAGGCAAAAAGAGAGGTCTGCGGAGCGGGCCAGAAAAACGTTGACCTCCTGCAGGCGGACATATTTCGCCTGCCCTTTAAAGAGAACTCATTCGACCACATCTTCGTCTGCTTTGTCCTTGAGCACCTCCCCCGACCGATTGAGGCGCTGCAGACTTTGAAGGCCTTCATCCGCCCGGGAGGAACAATTACAGTTATTGAGGGAGACCACGGCTCAGCCTACTTTTATCCGGATAGCGAGGCGGCGAAAAGGGCGATCCTGGCTCTAGTCGAACTGCAAAAGATGGCCGGCGGCAACTCGCTGATTGGAAGAGAACTCTATCCACTCCTAAGCCGGGCAGGCTACGGATCGATCCAGGTCTCCCCCCGCCTGGTATACGCTGATTCCAGCCGGCCGGAGATGGTGGAGGGCTTCACTAAAAATACATTCACCGCCATGATCGAGGGGGTGCGGGAGCAGGCCATAAAGGCGGGATTGATGGATGGAAAAGATTTCGATGAGGGGATAAGAGATCTTTACAGGACAGCTGAGGAGGACGGCGTTTTCTGCTACACCTTCTTTAAGGCAACTGCAGTAAAAGAAAGGCCAGAGGCGAAATAATATACAGGAAAGCTAAACCATATCTTCGGCAACGCGCAGCACTATCTTTCCCTTCATATGTCCGCTCTCGCTCATCTCATGGGCCTGCTTGACCTCCTCCAGGGGAAGGACTGTGGTCACTTGCGGCCGGATATGACCTTTGTCGACGAGCTGGGCGATGCTGGCAAGCTCCTTGCCATTAGGCTGCGCTGCAAGAAGAGCCGCTCTAACTCCATGCTCGGCGGCTGCGCCCTCTGGAATTTTAGCTACAGTTGTGACCAGGAATCCTCCCGGCTCAAGGACTGACCAGGACCTGTCAAATGTATCACCGCCAACTGTGTCCAGCACCACGTCCATATCATGGGCGATCTCCTCGAACCTCTCTTTTTTGTAGTCTATCACCCTCTCCGCCCCCAGGTTTTCGACGAACCGGATGTGATCTTCGGATGCGGTGCCGGTGACGCTTGCGCCTTTCCATCTGGCCAGTTGCACGGCAAAGCTCCCCACCCCTCCGGCAGCTCCGTGAATGAGGATATTTTGCCCCTTCTCCAGCCCGGCTATATCGAATATGGCCTGCCAGGCGGCAAGGCATGCCGTTGGTATGGCTGCCGCCTCGACAAATCCAATGCTTTTTGGTTTGGCTGCAGCGAAGGAGGCATCGGTCACTGCGTATTCGGCGTACCCGCCCTGGCCAAACGCCATCTTGGCATAGACCCCATCCCCGATCTCGAAGGCCTCCACTCCATCGCCCAGAGCATCAACCACGCCGGATACGTCCAGGCCCAGTGTGACGGGAAGAGGGATGGGCATATACCCGCGCCGCACCTTCCAGTCAAAAGGATTCACTCCTGCGGCAATGATCCGAATCCTAATCTCACCAGCACCCGGCTGGGGCAGAGGAATATCCTCGATCCCGAGAACCTCCGGCCCCCCAAAGCCACGAATCCTTACTGCTCTCATGAGATCATCCTCTCTTCTATAGCATAATCTGCTCCTGAGCAACTTATGTCGCGATAGTACATTAATATTTGGGAACTTACTAAATTATGGAATGAGTTATGATACCGTCCGCTTCATAAAAGAGATAAACGGGGATTGGCACCTCATTGAATTCTGGGCTTTCACGGCTTTTCAAATACCGTGCCCTATCCACTCTCACCAATTTATCCTGCGGCCTCCAATAAAACCTTATATCCCTTGCCAGCTCATTACTTTCAGACTTGATAAAAAAGGAGGGAGTGGTCTGGTATCGCTCACAGTCTACGACGGTGCCAATGGAATCGGTGGCAATAAGATCTATCTGGAGAGCAACGGAAAGGGGATTTTTCTGGATTTTGGAAAGAACTTCGGCAAATACGGAATATTCTATGAGGAGTTTTTAAAGAACAGAGACACCCGGGGGATTCACGACCTCATGTACCTGGATCTTCTGATCCGGCTCAACATCTACCGGCCGGATCTCGTACCCTCAGACCTCTCCCTAAACCAATACCCATCTCTCAATGTGGCAGCTGTCCTCCTCAGCCATGCTCATCTTGATCACTGCGGAAATATCAGTACGCTGAGAAAGGAGATCCCTGTGGTGGCCTCTCCGGAGAGCATCGTGATCATGAAGGGCATGCAGGATTGCGGCGTCACCTCCCTGGAGACGGACACCGCCTATATCTCCATGCGCCAGCCCAGCGACGAAAAAGGGCTCTACCTCTCCTCCATTCCCAGGAAGA
Source organism: Methanothrix sp. (assembly GCA_034679645.1). Classification (GTDB taxonomy): domain Archaea; phylum Halobacteriota; class Methanosarcinia; order Methanotrichales; family Methanotrichaceae; genus Methanothrix. The sequence goes on from JAXDAR010000057.1 coordinate 14,760, forward strand.
ACTATCAAGGAAGGGATTTCTGTTGCACTGAGGAGCCCTGTGAGCCACTGGTATCCTTCCTTTCCAGAAAGCCGGGCCAGGAGGGCAGGGGGGCGAAGGGGCTGGAGCCGGGAAAGTGCTGCTCAGTTAATGAATCCGATCTTCCCTTTGAGGTCACAGCCCACCCGGTGGACCATTCCATCCTCGGAGCCAGGGCTTACATCCTGCGCGGCGAGACGACAGTAGCGTACACCGGAGACTTCCGGCTGCACGGCAAGAATGAATATGCTACCCGAGAGTTCATCCGGCAGGCGCGGGAGGCGTCGGTCCTGATCACAGAAGGGACCCGAGCCGGACCGGTGGAGGATGAAGGGGAGAGAACAACTGAGCGGTCGGTAAAGGAGGCCTGTCGGGAGGGCGTTGAGTCCTCTGAAGGACTGGTCATCGCCGACTTCTCCCCCCGCAACTTCGAGAGGCTGGAGGCGTTTGCTGAGATTGCAGAGAAGACGGGCAGAAGGCTGGTGGCCATGGCCAAAGATGTCTATATGCTGCATAACCTGGAGGAGGTCTGCGGGTCATGCTGCACTGAGGGCCTGGGGATCTACGCCGAGATCACTGATCGGTCAAGGAGGAAGTGGGAGGCGGAGGTAGTCCAGAGCCTTTATGCCGATCGTTATGTAGACAACTGCTCCATCCGGGAGAGGCCGGAGGACTACATCCTGTGCTTCTCATTCTTTGATATGAAGCACCTCCTGGACATAAAGCCGGAAGGCGGGAACTACATCTACTCCTCCTGCGAGGCATTCAATGAGGAGATGGAGATCGATTTTAAAAGACTCTGGCACTGGCTATTGCGTTTTGGCATCAAATCCTGTGGCTTTTCCCTGGATGAGAACGGAGAGCTTGCTTTCGAGAAGCGTTATCATGCCTCAGGACACGCATCGGGCGAGGAGATCACCTGGGCCATCGAGCAGATCGATCCGGATTGGATCGTGCCCGTTCATACCGAGGAAAGAAGGTGGTTTGAGGAGAGCTTCGATAATGTGCTGGCGGTTAAGGAAGGAAAAAGATACGAATTTTGACGTATCGATACGGCAACGTGTCGGCTCATCGTCTTTTCGTTTTTGCACTTTCTGTCTCCAGTTCTTTAATCATCGCCTCAAACCACTGGAAGACTTTTGGCTGATTGGCCTTTAGCCATTCCGGATCCATGCTGTAGAGGAAAAAGGCCTCTTCGAAGAATTCCTTTTCGGGCTCTCCCTCTGCATATCGGGTGAAAGGCAAAATCCCCTCCTCCCTCACGAACCTGTTGAATTTGGCTTTTGCCCCTGTCTTGAATGCCACGACATGTCCAAATTCATGGGAAATGGCCATTGCCCCCAGAGGACGCACGCCGGTTGCCCCCCCGAGGAAACGCTCTGCCGAATGCACAAGCGCTCCGTCGAAGATAATCATAGTGATCTGGCCGCCGGACGAGAGCTTGAGCGTCAAGCCTTGATCTTTAGGTTGGGGAACGAAAATGCGCTGTCTGGCATCGAATACGAAGTGCATTCCCTGCCTGACCAGGCGGGTCCCCCGAAACAGCCTGAGGAACGCCTCGCTCACAGACTGCAGCGATATCTCAATCAGCCTGAGTTCCTCCGGGATGAAATCCTTCATGGTGCTCAACTGTTCTCCTCGCCGGCCAAGTCTCATGAGTTGCCTTTTGCCATTATCGGCATCGAGGATATGAATATCGTAGTTGCTCTCAAACCAATCAGGCATCCCGGATTGCGCTTCCAGTGACCTGTTAGCGCTCTCACGCAGCTGGACCTCAGTCTGCCCTTCTGGCTTGATGCCCGGATATCGTCTGTTCAGCCAGGCTTTCAGCCTCTGGGGATCATCAGGATGGGATTCATATCCCTTCACCAGGGCGATGTCCATGCGGTTTGGATCGAGCCTGGCTTGCGTCTTCTCCTCGCCTATGCGCTCAACATCCACGTCGTTATTCTGGCGAAAACGTATGGTGTAGAAGACTCGTTTCTTTGTGCCGATGGTCACAATTGTCGCATCCACCTCAGCATCGCGGGTACCCATATTGAAATAACCCCAGATCGTATACTTCAATGGCATGGCTTCATCGGCAGGGACCTTATCGATCGTCACCTTGCCCAGACGATCCTTTCTGACAGGATCCGGCTTGTCCTGCAGCTTTTCCAGAAGGATATCTCCGCCGTCTTTGCTATGATAATCCCGTTCCAGCCACACCTCAGTCAGGTCAAATGACCGTCCCAATAGCTCTATTTCCAGAGCGGTGATATGTCCATCCTTATCCTTGCTTCCCCGTACCAGGAAAGATGTATGACGGACAGAAGCTGCTTTTCCTCGCTTTCCCTCCGACCTGGTGACGACAATTTGAGTGAATGTTCTGCCCTGCATTTCTATCCAGTAGAATAGCTGACGCTCTTCATCACGGTGGTGCTCCCAATAGCTGATAGCATCACCCTGAGGGAAGCCTGAGTGGCGGTAGTGCAGTTGCGTCAGATCCTTTCCGATCTCTCTAGCCATTTTTGATCCCCCCTGGTCATAGCCGGCCGGTGGAATGGGTGCAAGTGTCTTGATGGATTTTGGATTTTCGGATTCAAAATAGATCGTGACCAGATCTTTGGGTTGGCCCTTTGTTCCCGGGCTGAATACGAATCTGTACAGGGCTTCTCCTGGCAGTTTTTTCTCGGAGCGACCCATTGAGCGTATCAGAAGGTATTTGACTGTCTCTGCTCTCAATTTGCCCTCAGGCTTAATCCGCCACAATGCCTCCAGAATGGCATCCTGTTCTTGTCTATCTTTGAAGCGTTCCGCCGTCTCGGATGGTATTGAAATCTGGAAGAGACCCCCCACACGGTTCAGCCAGTAGCTGACAGCACTCCATTCTTCCATGTTTTCCCGATCTAGGATGGCGACGTCGGTCTCAAATCTGCGGGTAGTTTTTTGCGGGACAGCAGCAGGTGGTTGTTTTGCAGGTTGGCGGTCCAGTTTTGTCTGCCGCGTCCTTTGCTGCTGGATGACATGCGTCAACTCATGGGCGAGCAACCTGAGACCCTGCGGTCCTGTAGGATCGAACTGGCCTTCTGCAAAGGCGATATGATTTCTCATGGTATAGGCGCGAGCATCGATTGACCTGGCTGATCGTGCAGCCTTCTCGTCAGTATGCATGCGCACTCCGCTGAAATCATGCCCAAACCGGCTCTCCATGAACTCCCTTATGCCAGGGGCCAGGGCAGATCCGGGCGAGTTCAGCACATCCTGGACCATCTGCGGAGCATGTTTGTTGCTCGATGCAATTGCCGATGAGCGCTGAATTGATGGCACGTCGGACCCTTTTTCGACCTCTTTTGGGCGTTTCTCTTTCCGGGGGTCATAGCAGAACTTCTTTTCCAGGACTAAAGTGCCCTGTTTAGCCTGGCAGAAATATCGATAACCGCATACAGGACCGGAATATTCGTTCGATCCGGTCCTGTCATTGGGCCTGGTCTGCCAGACCTCCAGATCTCTGTCGCCTGGTGTTCTTGCCACGGTAACAGTCACACCATTCCTGTATCTGAGAAGGCACATGCCTGCCATCGGCCTGCCATCCGGCCCTATGAAAGGAGTCAGACATTCGGCGAAACCTTCAGCAACCGGAGGAGGTGAGACTCCAATGTCCTCCGAGTACTGTCTTGCCGCTCTTCTGCAAAAGCTCTCGCAGTCCTCTTCCCAGCCGGAGCAGTCGCCTTTTTTATCTGCCGAATCGGGCTTCATCCGGATCGGAGCTTCTGCAACTGTGTGTCCGTTGCCAATGGCGGAATAGGGATAGAGGTCTGATTGCGCTCCATTTTGCTCTTTTGTCACCTCCTCGGAGATCCGGTCTGCCTCCTGCTCGTAGATGTCGCCGGGAGCGTTTATGGTGAGCTTGGCTTGGATCTGGTCTGCAGAGTCCTCTCTTATAAGCTGTTGCACCGCCCGGTTTCCAATCGTTTGCTGCAAACGGTGGATGGGATGGATCCTTTCGCCATATCCATTTGTTCTTGAGCATGATCTCTTTGCTCTGGACGGCATGCGCGTAATAGATTGATTCTGCTTTTCTGCAGCAGCATACATCTTCATCACCCCCGCTAATCTGGCTACAACCTTGCTGCAGTGGTTAAGACCGCTGGAATTTTCTCAATCTTCCTGCTATGACAAATCGTGGCCGATAGTATCTTAATCTCAAAGCACTTATCCATGTTGGTGGAATTAAAAAAACAATAAATATAGAATCGAGTCCCGGGCGGGTCAGCAACCAATCACAGCGCCCTTTCCCTGGGAGCCAATCACATGGTGATGGCCTGCCCGCGCCCCGAGCCCGACTCAAAGCCCGACAGAGCGAATCGACGCATATGACTTTTGCGTAACGCCCTTTTTGCAGGAGCCCGAAAGCACCGCCAGATGCCGGGCCGCCAATATTGCTCTGCCAAATGGCTTTGTGCCACGCCCGTCTAGGGCTGGGCGAGATTTCTCAGATAAAGCCGATTTAAGGCATACTACGCCGGTTAAGGCGGGTATCTCTTTGACCTTATCGGTCTTGTCGGCTTTCTGCTGCTTTACGGATGCTGTCCCGAAGACAGCACCTCTCAGGTCTTGTTGGTTCATGGACGTATCTACGGTGAGATACATCTTCTGAATTACTGGCCTTGAGAGCCCAGCCGTCAAGCTTTTTCTCGCTCACACCATTTGGGGCGCGGCAATCTATCTATATAATCATTATAGTTATTTGTAGTTTTCGGTCAAAGGCAATGGAATGAATTAAGTGACATGAGATCGAACCCCGGCTGTGAAGGCACTGTGAAGATAGTATATAGCAGAGAGATGGAAAATAGGTATCCGACAAATCCGGTGGAGAATGCAGATAGAGTCTCCCTTCCCGCCGCAATGCTTGAGGAGTTCCAGTTTGTCAAGCCCACCCCAGCAGATCTGCAGGATATCGCCAGGGTGCACGGAAGTGAGCACATCGAACGGGTTAAGGGCTCGGGGCTTTATGATGCCGCCGCCCTGGCCGCCGGGGGGGCGATATGCGCTGCCGAGATTGCTTTCGCGGGCGAGCCCGCCTTTGCCCTCATCCGCCCGCCAGGACACCATGCATCAGCCAACCGGGCCTGGGGAATGTGTTTTTTAAATAACATGGCCATAGCAGTGCAGAAGATCAGGACCAGGGCAGAGCGGGTACTCGTAATCGACATCGATCTGCATTATGGCGATGGTACAGCGAGCATCTTCCGGGGAGAGGGCAATGTAAAGATCGTCAATCCCTGGTCGGTGGACGAGAACTTCGAGTATCTGAAGATGGACCAGAGCCGGTATCTGGCCCAGGTGAAAGAGGCCTTCCAGGGCTTTGACTGCGATATCGTGGGGGTCTCAGCAGGCTTTGACACCTATTTGGAGGACTGGGGCGGTCTCTTGAAGGTCGAGGACTACAGGGAGATCGGCAGGGCCATCCGAGAAGGATCCGAGAAAAAATGCAGCGGGAGAAGGTTCGCCCTGCTGGAGGGAGGATACCATTCAGACCTGGGATGGTGTATAAAGAGCTTCATTGAGGGCTTCCGGTAATGCGGCATGAAACCGCCTATAGGCGACCTATGTCTCTACTGCCAAATTGCAGGACCGCCCCTATCCAGCCCTCTCCTGCCTGCAGGCTGGCATCCGGGGAGCTTCGGCAGAGGATAGCATTTGCTGCTCTAGACCACCAATATCTCTGCCGTAAATCCGCCCTCTTCCAGCTCCCTTTCCGCCAACTCTCTTCGGTTGCCTTCCCAGTCGACCAGGGTCAGGCTCACGAGGTGCCACTCCCCAGTCTGATTGGCGGGCAATATCATGCTGGCATAATACCATCCATCCTTTGCCGATCCCGCGGTGATGTTTGCCGCCGGGAAAAGGGCCACGGCTTCCATTCCCTCAGGCCCGGAGAACCTGGCCTCAGCTCCATAAAATGACTCGTCATCAACGGCATGAAGGGTGATATTCACCGGCTGGGTGGAGTTAACAGGAATCGATTGTGGCTCGATGGCAAAGCCTGCCAGACTGGGGGCCTGGTCGTCTGCAAGGGGTCCGGAAAGGCTCCTGGGCGGACTCAGAGGATCGACTTCGCTTCCTGCGAGGAGATCCTGACCGCTGCCTCCGATCTGGATGGTCTTTTCAATAGAGAAGACTCCTATCAGGTCCTCCACGCTCCGGCCGTACTCAGTGACGGCAGCAGAGGCGGGTAGGGTCGAAACTGCTATGACCAGGATAAATGCGGAAATGAGTATGGGGAAGACCGATATTCTATTCACGATCATGATAATGGGGTGGGGAGAGAAATAGCTTTTCCCTCCAGAGAGATCCGGCCATAACTGTTATCTCCTACTGCACTTCCTCAACTAATACCGCTCCATTCTCGTTTACATAGATCCGGGCATCCCTCTCCGTAGCCCTCTTACGGAAGAGCCGGGGCGCATTTCGCCGCATCTGAACCAGTATATCCATCGACGTCACAGGCAGCCTGATTCCCTTTTCATCAGCGGCGGCAAAGATCATCCTGGGTAGATCAAAGGCATCCGTTCCTCCCTTTACGAACAGGGAGATCGGAGCGCGAATCATCATCCACTGCTGGACCGTCCTCTCCGCTCGGGCGATATTCTGGTGGGCCCGCTTCTCCAAAATGCTGATATTGGAGCGGGTGGTTCCCAGCCTGTCGGCCACATCCTGCTGAGATAAGCCCTGATGGCGTAGCTGCAGCACCTCCAGCTGCCTGTTGGTGAGAAAGGATTGGCCCGGTTCATCAGCCTCCGTCTCTTCCAATCCAGTTATTCCTTCTGCATCCTCTGCTTCTCCTGCCTCTCTTTCCTCTATTGCCCTTCTTGTTTCTCTTGCCTCTTCATTATCCTCTTGGTCAAAGATCATCTCATCAACTCCTTCCAGAGGTGTTGCAATGAGATAAAATCCTTCTGTGACCCGAAAACCTCATCGGGTCGGCGCCAGACTCAGCCTTTCCCCTTCTGCGGCAAGAGCGCTTGCTGCAGTGGGTCGCTGCCAGGAGGAGGAGCAGAGATGATCTGAGAGTATTTCCGGTCGCGGATGTCAAATTTATTGAACAGAAGAGCTAACGAAAAATGGGTTACGTTAACGGCCTATAAATTATAATTAAAATCTAAAAACCATGTGCACCCCTGATTTGTCTCTTTCTCCACAATCTTGATTAACTTGCAGAGATATCCAGTAGATGATGCTAAAGGATAGATCAATCCTCGTCACCGGAGGGGCAGGTTTCATAGGCAGCCACCTGGTGGAACGGCTTCTTTTGGATAATGAGGTGACAGTGCTGGACAACTTCAGCTCAGGAAGAATGGAGTTCCTCGCGCCCTATCAAGACAATCCGCGTTTTCATCTCCTGACTTGCGACCTCCTGAATCCAGCAATGCTGGGTGAGGCAGTATCAGGAAAGGACTTCGTCTTTCATATGGCCGCCAATCCAGATGTGAAACTGGGGGCGGAGGACACTCGTGTTCACCTGGAGCAGAATGTCCTGGCCACCTACAATCTCCTGGAGGCGATGAGAAAAAATAATGCCCACAGGATAGCATTCACCTCCACCTCCACCGTCTACGGAGAGGCGGCAGAGGTCCCCACTCCCGAGGACTACGGGCCCCTTTTGCCCATCTCCCTTTACGGGGCCTCCAAGCTCTGCTGTGAGGCGCTGATCTCCTCATACTGCCATACCTTCCAGATGCAGTCCTGGATCTATCGGTTTGCCAATATCGTGGGCCAACGGGGCACGCACGGCGTACTGGTGGACTTCATCCGAAAGCTGCGGAATAATCCCCGCGAGCTGGAGATCCTGGGCTCGGGAAAGCAGCGCAAGTCCTACCTGGAGGTGAAAGACTGCGTCCGCGCCATGATTCATGCCGTAGAGCATTCCAGAGACGAGGTCAATGTCTTCAATATAGGATCAGGGGACTCGATAGATGTCACCGGGATTGCAGATATTGTGGTCGGTCAGATGGGCCTCGCCGGGGTCCAGTACAGCTACACCGGGGGGATCGATGGCCGGGGGTGGAGAGGGGACGTGAAGCTGATGCTCCTTTCCATTGAGAAGATCGGGAGGCTGGGCTGGAGCCCGGAGCTGGGATCAGCCGGAGCGCTGGAGGTGGCGACAAGAGCGCTGCTTGAGGATAATTTATAAATTAAAAAAAAATTCATAGAGAGAATGGGCAGATCTATCGCTTCACTATGCCACATTGCTGACCGCCCACCTGCTCTCCTTCCACCACTCGCCCTCCAGCAGGGTGGCATTGTAGCCCATGAGCCGCAGGCCATAGAAGAGGCTGTAGGCTTCCGGCGTCCCGTAGACCATGACCACCCCGGACTCATCCAATCGGCGACCAAAGAGGTCATCGAGGGTGGCGGCATCTTTGATCTCCGAATGAGCATAGATCTTATCCAGGCCCAATGGCATAGCCTCGTTGGTGATCCTGTTCTTGCCGTATTCGTAAAAGTCCCGTGCATCCAGAATGTTGACATCAGACCGCCCAAGGAGGCCATCAAGGCTCTCAGGAGTCACCAGGAGCCATGTAACTGTATGGCTGGTGAAGTTGGTAGGTGCGGGAGTGGGTGCATTTGCGCTCAGAGATAAGCCAGCATCAAGGGCGGCATCAATTCCTCCGTCGAGCAAACTGACGTCCTCCTGCCCCAGATATGATAGAGCCCAGAAGACAAAGGGCGCACCCTCGTCATCGGAATCGCCATAGACGAGGAGCCGGTCGCCGACAGTTATCCCCGCCCGGCCTAAAGCGTCCTGAGCCAGGATGGGATCCAAAACTCCATCTTTTTGCAGCTCCTTCCAGTAGATGTTGCGAGCACCTGGAATGTGACCCTCCTGATAATCCTGTCCGGATCGCACATCCAGGATGATTCGATCGCCGTCTATCGAATCCGCTCGGGTAAGCAGCGAAGCGGCTGGATAGCTTGCCGGCTCTTCAATAGGGGCTGGTACGGCAACGGCCTGGGCCGGCGAATTCTGCGCATTCTGCTGCCCATTTTCATAGGACTCCTTCTGGGCATACCAGCCCTCCAAATTTGTCCAGTCGGGGCAAGTGGGACAGAACTCCCCGGACTCCGTGCCTGCCAGCACAGTGTTAATTAACACAATCAGAGAAATAGCCGCCAGCAGGGATATGAAAAAAGCAATTCCTGCAGTCTCTCGCAGATGCTTCTGACCAGATACACCAAAACCCATCCAAATCACTCTCTGGGTACGGAGTTTTTCCCCTATTTCAGGCTTACTCATCCTCTGCTCTGCTTTGCTCTTTGACTCTGTCTCATCCTCACTTCGAACGGAAACTATAAATACACAATATTGCTCATTGTAGCCATATAATATACTATGATGTACTAAGTTATACATCAAATGAGCCATATCATGATGCAGAGGTTATTCACAGATTAGGGGTTGCCTGGATTGAGAGGAACATCGATTCGCATGGAGAGGATATTCAACCGCAGTACAGGAAATGCAGTCATAATCCCCATGGACCACGGGGTGACCGTGGGACCCATCAAGGGAATCAAGAGCGTCAGGAACATCGCCGATGCCGTAGCCCGGGGGGGAGCGGATGCCGCAGTGGTGCACAAGGGAGCGGCCACCTTCGGCCATCGAGGCTATGGCCGGGACCTCGGCCTGATCATCCACCTTTCCGCCTCTACTGCCTTGGGCCCTGATCCAAACAACAAGGTCCTGGTGGCCACGGTCGAGGAAGCCCTGAAGATCGGAGCAGATGCGGTGAGCATTCACGTCAATGTGGGGGCAGAGGATGAGAGCCGCATGCTCTCCACCCTGGGAGAGATCTCCCGCCACTGCCAGGAATGGGGCATGCCTCTCCTGGCGATGATGTACCCGCGGGGGAAGAAGATCAAGGACGAGTATTCAGCAGAGAGCATGGCCCATGCCGCCCGGGTGGGGGCGGAGGTGGGGGCAGATATTGTCAAGACAAACTACTCCGGAGACCCAGAGAGCTTTGCCAGTGTGGTCGATAGCTGCCCGGTTCCGGTGGTGATCGCAGGCGGCCCCAAGGTGGAGACGGAGCTGGACCTGCTCCGCATGGTGCAGGGGGCGATCGCCTCCGGAGCGCGGGGAGTGGCCATTGGGAGAAACGTCTTCCAGCATCAGGATCCCGAGCTGATCACCAGAAGGATCTGCGGGGTGGTGCATAAGGGCCTGAGCGCAGAAGAGGCAGCAGCCTTAACCGGTTCCGGATCTGCAGATGATCCATCCATGAGCTGATCGGCAATAAAAGCAATAATGGCTCTGCGCTGTTTGAGCGAATTTGCGTGCAGCGCAGATTTTTTCCTGGCCTGGATTATCTTCCGAAATAGGCTGCCACCTTTTTGAGCTCTTCACGGATCTGGATTCCTTGCGGACACTTCTTTTCGCATTCACCGCACTCCTCACACTGGGAGGCCAGTCCAGGGCTCCCGCCGAAAAAGCCACCCAATGCGATATTATAGTTGATGTCGGCCACATCCGGGGCATCGAACATGCACCCCTGATTGTACATCTCAAAGCACTCCGGGATGCTGACGCCTGAGGTGCAGGGCAGGCAGTATCTGCAACCGGTACAGGGAACTTTGATGCGCTTCTTGTATTCGATTTCTGCCTCCTTAAACAGATTCAGCTCCTCCCCTGACAGTGAATCAGGTAAACCTTCTTCGGCATAAGCCACATTCTGCCGGACCTGCTCCGGGCGGGACATGCCGGATAAAACCACCGTCACCTCGGGATGATTCCACACCCACCTCAGCGCCCACTCCGCAGGGCTTCTCCCAACTGCAGCCTTCTTCCAGATGCTATTAATGGAGGGGATTTCCTTGGTGAGCATGCCCCCTCGCAAAGGCTCCATGATCACAATGCCAAGCCCCCGGTTTGCGGCATATCTGAGTCCCTCAGTCCCAGCCTGATACTGCTCATCCACGAAGTTGTACTGGATCTGGCAGAATGTCCAGTCGTAATCGTCCACGATCTCCTTGAACAGGGGCAGTTCATCGTGAAAGGAGAAGCCAGCATGCTTGATTCTCCCGTCGGCTATGGCATCATCCAAAAAGTCGGTTATACCCATTTCATGCAGCTTTTCCCAGAAAGGATTCATCAATCCATGGACCAGGTAAAAATCGATGTGATCGGTCTGGAGCCGCTTGAGCTGCTCATCCAGATAGCGATCCATATCGGCACGGGACTGGACCAGCCAGATGGGAAGTTTGGTGGCCAGGTGAACTATCTCCCGATACCCTCCCTGCAGCGCCCGGCCAAGGAAAGGCTCGCTCTCTCCGTTATGGTAGGGATATGCGGTGTCAATGTAATTTACCCCCCGGTCGATGGCATATCTGAGCATTTCCGCCGCCAGGCTTTCGTCTATTTTGCCTTCCGCCGTTACCGGCAGGCGCATGCATCCGAAGCCAAGGATAGAAAGATCGAGCCCGGCCTTCTCCATTCTTCTGTAGAGCATGATTCCTCCTTCAAATCTCTTTGATCCAGTATATTCCCTTCTCTAGATATATCTTCATCATATATTTACTTATCAGCGATTGCTTATCAGCGCTGGCCACAAAAGCTAAAAAGATGCAGATTCCAATTGCCCTCATGAGAAAGCGGCCGGTGAGATGGGGGCCTGGATCTGTACTTGCAGATACTATTTACATTTCATTCATCTTCTCTTTCCTCGCCTTCCATATCTTCTTCCCGGCTGCTGCCGCCCCGAATTCTGGAGAAGGTGAGAAGAGCATTGCTCCCAATCCAGAGATCTCATCCCTATCTGGCCGGCTGGATCTGGACAGTCCTTCCGCAGTTGCTGTAGTGCTATTCAATAATGTCTCCGATAGCTCCAATCAGGGGACGGTTCGGGAGACGGATTCTGATCCGGCAAGGGCCATCGGCATCACTGCGGAGCTTGCATTCGATGACGATCGGATCCGGGTTCTATCCTCCCCCCAGATGGCAGGCTCCCTGGCTGCTGGTGAGAACACCACGTTGGAGTTCATGGCCCTGGCCGAGGGGGCAGAGGTGGGCATCTATCCCGCCCGGCTGCGGCTGAACTACTCTCGCCTG
>JAXDAR010000058.1:0-3766 GCA_034679645.1 Methanothrix sp.
GGAAGCGGTCCCGCAAAGAGGTTGAACCTGGAGATCAGGAATCTGTTATTATCGCTGTCGTTTTTCAGTATGGTCCACTGAAAGAGATTTGGGTCCGGATAGATCACAGAGCCGTCATCGTAAAAGCAATCAGCCATCTCTTTTCCTTGCAGTCTTATGCCGCTTACCACCAATAAGAAGATGAGAAAGATGGCAGACATTCTTTTATCGATCTTTATCTCCGGCCGGTCCTGGAAGAGCTTCACCACGAACAGGAGGGTGGCGACCAATATTATCACCTCTATCCGGCTGAAGATCTCTGCCGAGTACCTGGCAGCGGTCAGAGGATAGAAGAGGGGAACGCCTCCTGAGGTAAGAAAGTCCAGGAAGAGGTGACTGATGATTCCTGCATAGGAATAGGCCAGGGTGGCGGGCGAGAACTGCAAGTCTGCGGTTATAAGGCCTCTGGATCTGGTCTTAATTGAGTCTCGGGAGACCAAAAAGAGCAGGAAGGCGGCCACAAAGAAGCCGAAGAAGAGGGTATGGGTGAAACCACGGTGCACCAGAAGATAAGAGGTCGGATGGAGCTGGTTGATCCAGACTATCAATGTGTCCAGGTCGGGAGCTATCCCGCCCAGCACCAGGGCGGCCAGATACTCTCTCCTGAGCCCCAAGAAGCGGCCCAGGAGATAGGGGAGCAATGCATGGGAAAAGAAGTCCATTAAAGTAATCTGGCGCTTACGGCTATTTTTGCTTTTTGGAAGAGGCCCTGTTCTATATAATCGAGGATCATCTCTCATCCTTTTAGCAGTGGCAGCTCGATCAAGAATTCAGCTCCTGGGCCCTGGCAAAGGCGGCTTTGGCCTCGGCACTCCTTCCAAGCTTATTTAGGACAAGGCCTTTGTTATGCCAGACACCTGCAATATTGGGATTGAGTCTTATAGCTTCATCCAGAACCTGAATGGCTTCTTCATATTCACCTTGGATAGCGAGAGTCATGCCTTTTCCGTTCCAGGCTTCCGCAAAATCTGGATTGAGACGGATGGCCTCATCATATGCCTTTATGGCTTCATCATATCTTCCCAGGGCGGAAAGAGCATTGCCTTTATTGACCCAAGCTACAGTGTCTTTTGGATCATAACGAATGGCCTCATCATATGCCTGGATGGCTTCATCATATCTTCCCAAGATGGAAAGAGCATTGCCTTTATTGACCCAAGCCATAGTATCTTTTCGATCAAGACGGATGGCCTCGTCGTATGCCTGAATGGCTTCTTCGTACTTGCCCAGATTTTTAAGCGCAAGGCCCTTGTTGCCCCAGACGTCGGCATCTTTGGGATCGAGTCTTATGGCTTCATCGAACGACTTGATGGCATCATCGTACTTGCCCTGGTGAGCGAGGGCATTGCCTTTGTTATACCAGACGTCAAAATCCTTGGGATCGAGACGAATGGACTCATCGTACGCTTTGATGGCTTCATCGTATGTTCCCAGATCAGAAAGAGCATTGCCTTTATTGTACCAGGGATCGGGATCTTGAGGATCAAGACGTATGGCCTCATCGTATGCCTTGATAGCTTCTTCGTACTTACTCTGCTCAGCCAGGATAATGCCTTTCTGATTCCAGGCTTCTGCGTCTTTGGGATCAAGACGGATGGCCTCATCATATGCCTTGACTGCCTCATCATACTTGCCCTGGGCAAAAAGGGCGAAGCCCGTTGCGGTCCAATCCTCTGCTGTCGTCTGCCCGAGTGCAGGGAAGCATAGCATGCTCAGAATCATTACTATAAGAAAAGATTTAGTTCTAATGGGACTTCCTCCGGAATAGATTTATTTACACTATTAATTACATCATTTAACTAAATAGTTTGCGAGGCAGGTGCCAGCCAGGCCAGTTAGCTTTATTATATTATATGATAAATAAAGAGCTTATATAATAATATTAATAAAAATAGAGAAAATCTTGTTTCTAATTAATTATCGCCATCTGAGCAGGTTCCAGAATGCCCTGCAACTTCACGCCTTAGGCACCTCCCTTCCCCTGGCCTGATTCCAGCCCCGCCGGCAGTCCGAATGTCTGAACTGGGGTCTCTGCTGAGAACGATTCAGGGGTCAGGATTTTGTCTGTCTGAACTGCTTGATCTGCCACGACTACCTGGTCGGCCTGATCAGAGACGGGCTTCCCTGGATAGGGCATAATCATCAGATATGGCCCCTGGCCGCTCTCACGGGAGAGGAAGTCGATCTCTGTTGTGCTGTTGCCAATGGCCTCCAGCAGGAATGATACTCTGTCCTCTTTTCCCCTGGCCTGGAGAAGCTTTCCGGAGACATCAAAAGCGTATATGTCATCGCCATCGCTATTGGTGCTCATCAAGGCGAGGTTATTTTTCGCTTTCAGGTTTCTGGCAGGCAGGATATTCACCAGGAAGGTGGTGAGATCCGACTGTTCATCCCAGTCCGAGCCGATGGTCACCAGAGCCACAATACCCGAGCGATCCATCTGGCGTATCGATGCTGCTTTGAGCACCAGGATGGCCACACTATCATCGCTGATGTTAATCCCCGAGAGGTTGAACTGGATTACCGGGACCCCAGGATAGCGATTAAGAGTGGTATTATTTGCATCCGGCACAGTGGTGGCACACAGCAACGTATCATTATCGCGGTATACAGTCTCATTTCCCGTTCCCAGGCTGACGTAAACATCCTGAGAAGCGGGAATCTCGATTGCTGTACATTGCCCGCAGCCGGCGAGGACCACCGCCAGCAACATGATAATTATCCCCCTTCTATTCATTGCTCATTCTCTCCTCAATCAATTCTTATCCAGAATGATAATACATAAAATCGATTCATATTTAAAATTATAGTTCGCAAATCTTTTTTGTGAAGATGGCAGAGGTTCACTGAAAAAATGAATAGATTAATCATCAATCCTGTACAGGATTCTGCTCCACATTACCCTCAAGGGATCGTATGCTCTCAATTCAATCCCCTATTCGCGCAGAATAGTCTTGAACGGCTTTTTCATCAGAAGAGACGCCAAATATCACCACCGATGTTTGTAGCCGAGCTATACGGGTGCAAACCACCGCGACGATCACTTCCGGATTGCTGCCACGCCCCTGTACATTCACATTCTGATCTGCTGCCCTATTTATTCAGTGCCCAGATAGCGTAACAGGGGAAAAGGGTATTCATCGCAATCGGTATGAAGACGGAATTCTGAAGTTTTACATCAGCTTTCTGACCGCATGCCGGGCTGATCAACAAACATGTCGATAACGCCATCAAATGCTTTTTGAGTATGGCAATCTATAACTTCATGCAGGTGGTAGGATAATTGGTGAACTGCAAATGAAGGAACAGGTATTCTTCGGCGAGGGTATGGCCACGGTAAAGAAGGATTATCCCGATCTGTACGAGGCGATAGTGGCCTTGAACGAGGCCACCTATACCGGCAAGGTCCTGGACTACAAGACCCAGAAGCTCATCGCCCTGGGGATCAATGCCGCTGCTTCCGACGATAGGGCGACCAAGAAGCAGATGATGAGCGCCATAAAAGAGTTCGGGATCACCAGGGACGAGATAGTGGACGTGCTGAGAGTGGTTCTGCTGACATCGGGAATGCCTCCTTTCACCAAAGGCATGAAGATATTAAACGAAGTGCTGGAGAAATAGCTCTTAATTTTTTTTTTCCTGTTTTTATTCATTTCAGCCCATTGAGGTTAGGGGATCAGTTCCATACTTCCTTTACGACTGTCTACGTTTGTATCCAAGCCTTCCC
>JAXDAR010000059.1:0-9451 GCA_034679645.1 Methanothrix sp.
CAGAGCACCCTTGATAAATGGCTCATTGAATAAATATGCTCACATCGAGCGGCTCTCCTCTATCAATCATGCCCTTATCAGCCGGCCTCCTACAGCTTCAGCGGCAGGAAGAAGAATGCCAGGCCCAGGATGCCATAGACCGCCAAGAGCATGGCCCCCTCCAGCCAGTTGGACTCCCCATCCAGTGAGACCAGGGCAGAGATCATGGAGACAGCAGTGAGGGCGATCAGCTCCAGCTGATTGAACTGCAGGGTCATCGGGCTGCCCAGTAACAGAGAGGCGAAGACCAGCACCGGAGTGACAAACAGGGCGATCTGCAGGCTGGAGCCCAGAGCAATGGAGAGGGATAGGTCCATTTTATTCTCCATGGCCGCCTGTACGGATACCAGATGCTCGGCCACATTTCCGATGATGGGAACGATGATGATGCCCACGAAAAACGGAGTCAGGCCCAGGGTATCTGTGACCGCCTCCACCGATGCTACCAGCAATTCGCTCATCAGGGCGATGCCGGCCATGGCGAGGCCCATGATGAGCATAGATTTGCCCGAGCTCCAGGCATGCACGGGCAGAGCCTCCCTGACAGTTACTGCATCGCACTTTTCCTGAGTGCAACACCTCAGGGTATAGACCACGAAGAGCAGATATAGGATGAGCATGGTGGCCGCTGTGGTCAGGCTCAACTCCTGCACCAGCAGGGAGTCAGAGATGTAGAGGCTGAAAAGAGAGGGAACGGTCATGGCGATCAGGGCCAGAATGGTCATGGTGGCATCGGTGTCCACATCCCGACGGTCGAACATCTGCCTGCCGTTCTTCAGCCCGCCGGCGAGCATGGCAAATCCCATAACCAGGAGGAGGTTTCCCAAAATCGAGCCGGTGAGTGAGGCTAAGACCAGCTGGATCTGGCCGGCACGGATGGCGGAAAGGGTGATGATCAGCTCGGCGGCATTCCCGAAGGTGGCATTGAGGAGGCCTCCGATACGCGGTCCGGACCTGTCTGCCAGGACCTCTGTCGCCTCCCCCAGCAGCTTGGCCAGAGGGATTATCGCCAGGGCGGAGGCGGCAAATACGGCGATACCGCTGAATCCCGCCAGGTGAGTCAGGAGTGCGACCGGCAGGAATATGAGTAGCAGATACAGTCCGCGCATTAAATGGCCTCAGTTATTCCATATTGGCCCCCTCTTATTCTATATATTTATTCGTTGAGGCCGGATCCAGCTTGAAGCCCAGGAAAGATACCCGCTCAAAGAGAATAGCAGACCTGCAGTCCAGCATCACGATCTGGATGGGCATTCCAGAAACCAGAGCTATGCTTATGTAAATATTTTATTATTTTTATATGCACACAGGGCACAATTTATAAATACCCAAATGTATTAAGGTATTGTGAGGACTGATTTAGATGGGAATGGCAAAGCTGAATATCTGGGTATCAGCAATAGATGATCCATGCGGAGTCGATGATAGGACCTGGTATATCACCATTTTTGATTGCAATGGCAAAGTACTCGAGTGGTGCGGCAAACGCTATGTTGTATTGCCAGCAAAATGCGGTCACCTGGAGGTGGATGTACCACCAGGCTGTTATTACATAAAGGGAGTATGGAGTTTCCGTATCGGACAGGGTGTGATCTATGTAAACCATTTCACAGATGCCGCTATTGTCCAGGCCTGTTGCGAAAAGACCGTTTGCGTAAAGCTATTCAATCCCAGCATTCATAGATGCGGCGTCATACTATTGCGAGCAGTGAATGATCTTGTGCTGCAAAAGGCAATATTGCCTGAGGCAGCAAGATTGGCTGAAAATGGCGTAAATGCAGTATTAAACAACGTCCCGCGTCCCTTGAGAGGTTTTGAGCTGGATTACCTGGACGAGATCGAGAAAATGGTAAAGGAGATTGAGAAGAAGAACGAAGCCGGTGGCAAAGACGAACAAAAATGCTGAATGATCGCCGCCAATTCAACCTTTTTTTTACTATTAAATTCTGCGCCTCTGTTTGGCCTGTCAAGCTTCAACTCCATCGCTCCTCTGAATGACATCGCTGGGACGATAGTCGATCTCTTCCAGCTTCAGGGACATCTTATGCGGTCTGAGTAATCCCATCCCGTACTCCCTCCGATATTTTCCTTTAAAATCATAAAAGACTTTCTTCCCGTCTGGGGCTTCATCTTCGCAGGGCAAACCGGATCCTCTGCAGAGCAGTGGCATTGGCCAGGACGGCAGTCAGGACGATGATCGCCATCAGCCATTGGATGTTGAAAAGCCCGAGGAACATGCCCAAATAGAGCAGCATGAGCCTTTCCAGCCGCTCCAATAGCCCCCCCATCCTCTTCAGCTCAGCGGGATCTTTTACGATCCCCCGGTGGTCGGCATAGGCCCGGACAAAGCTGGTCATGAGCCCCCCGAATATCAGGAGCACTATCCAGGCCTCATGGGGAAGGCCTAAAAACTCCCCCCGGCCCACGTAAATGAGCAGCCCCAGGTAGAGCAACAGCTCCACATACCGGTCCACCACCCCATCGATGAAGGCTCCCTTGTCGCTGACCTGATTGGTAACCCGGGCCACCGTCCCGTCCACTATATCGATGAAGGCAGATAAGGCGAACATGGCCAGCCCCAGGGCGAGGTGGTGCGTAACCAGGGCCCACAAGCCTGCCAGCGCCGGCACGAGGGAGATGAGGGTCCAGGTATTGGGGGAGAGGCCGAGAGCGGCCAGTCCTCCTGCCAGGCGGTCGGTCTTCTCCGATCGAAGGGTGGCTTTGAGCATTTATTCTTCTTCCTATCCAGGTATTTTGCTCTCTCACAGGCTCTTGATGAATGTCTCCATCCGGTCCAGGGCCTCTATCAGCTCCTCTCTGCTGGTGGCATAGCTGCAGCGAAGGAATCCCTCTCCGCTCTCGCCGAAGACATTTCCCGGCACCACTGCCACCTTCTGTTCATACAGCAACCGTTCGGCAAACTCCTCTGAGGAGAGGCCGAAGCTCTCTATGGAGGGGAAGGCATAAAAGGCTCCCTTTGGCTCAAAGCAGTCCAGGCCTATGCGGTTTAATCCTGAGACGAAAAAGCGCCTGCGTAGATCGTACTCATGCCTCATGTGCAGCATCTCTTCTCTGCCCGCCTGCATCGCCTCCAGTGCCGCCACCTGGGCCATGGTGGGGGCACAGAGCATGGTATATTGATGGATCTTGGTCATCGCCCCGATCAGGGCCTGGTCTCCCAGGGCATAGCCTATCCGCCAGCCGGTCATGGCGTGAGACTTGGACAGGCCATTCAACACGATGGTCCTCTCTTTCATCCCCTCCAGCTGGGCAAAGCTGGTGTGCTCTTCGGAGTAGGACAGCTCCGCATAGACCTCATCTGATATCACAATCAGGTCGTTTTCCACCACCACATCCGCCAGCTCCTCCAGATCGGTGCGGGTCATTATCGCGCCGGTGGGATTGTTGGGATAGCTTAAGAGCATGCTGCGGGTCTTCCCGGTCACCGCCCGGGCAACATCCTCTGCCTGCACCCGAAACTCGTTCTCCAATCGGGTGGGGACCGTCCTTGGCACCCCTCCCGCCAGGATGATGTCCGGGGTGTAAGCCACATAGCAGGGCTCAGGGACCACCGCCTCCTCCCCCGGATTCAGTGTCGCCCGGAAGGCCAGGTCAACCGCCTCGCTAACCCCGGTGGTGATTAGGATCTCCTCGTTGGAATCGTAGTCCAGGCCCATGTCCCTTTGCGCCTCCTGGCAGATGGCCTCTCTCAGTTCAGGCATGCCCTTATTGGAGGTGTAGTGGGTGTTTCCCAGCTCCAGAGAGTAGATGCAGGCCTCGCGAACATGCCAGGGGGTGACGAAATCGGGCTCGCCTACTCCTAGGGAGATCGCTCCTTTCATCTCGCTGACCAGGTCGAAGAACTTGCGTATCCCGGAGGGAGGCATATCCCTCACCGATTGATTGATGTGAGCTTCAGCATTCCAGGGGAGTACGCTCTTGAGGATCTGCTTCTTTGTCTGCTTATTCATGGAGTTATCACCAATCTCTCGGGCTTGGGCTGCTCAGTGAGGATAGCCCCATGCTCCTTATAGCTCTTGAGGATGAAATGGGTACAGGTGGACTGGACCCCTTCCAGGGGGGCGATCTTCTCCGCCACAAAATAGGCGATATCCTTCATGGATTTGCCCCGCACGGTGACCGACAGATCATGGCCTCCGGAGATCAGCCGCACCGACTCCACCTCCGAGAACCTGGCGATCCTCTCTGCCACGGCATCGTAGCCCGTCTTTCTCTGCAGCGCCACCTTCAGCTCCAGGACGGCGAAGACGACGCTCTGATCGAGCTTCTCCCAGTTGATCAGAGTGATGTACTTTCTGATTATGCCTGCATCCTCCATCACTTTGATCTCCCGGGCCACCTCCTCTTCGGATCTGCCCAGTAGCGCTGCGATCTCGGATGGTGTTGCCTTGGCGTTCTCGTAAAGGATCTCCAAAATCTCGTGCATGAAATTCTCTCTTTACCCTCACTATTCAATTATAGGCTTTGCGCTTGCCAGAGTAATAGGGATAATCATATACTATCGAAAGTTATTAATACTCTTATTACAACTGTATTAATATGAAACAAATGAAATGCCCCAAATGCCACTATGCATGGGAGACGAGGGTGAACCGACCTAAGGCCTGTCCCAGGTGCAAGACCAGACTGGATGTGAGGAAGATAAAGAAGGCTTGAATGGATATTCCGGCCCAATATCGATATCTCCGGTTTTAAAAGGCGGCTCGAAAGACCGGCCCCTATCCTGTATTTTTTATCCGGGAAAAGGGCGGGGCCACTGGGGGAGAAAAGAGAAAATCAGGCTTGATGTTTTCCTTGTCTTTCTAATTATATTAGGATCAAGCTACACTACATTTCCTGGCAGATCCTTGTGGAAAGCCCCGAGCGTGATTCGAACACGCGACCTATTGATTACAAGTCAATCGCTCTGGACCAGCTGAGCTACCGAGGCAGACGTTCCGGTTGTTTTTTCATCATCACTTAAAGGCTTTGCTCTCACGAGTCCCGGACTGTACAGTCGGGGACCGATCTGATCTCAAATCCAGCTTCTCCAGGCTGCGCAGCAGGGAGTATTTGGTTCCAGGATGGCGCAGGTCAAAGCGAGACAGCTCTCGCCTTGCCTCTTTATTCCGCTCATCCTCGGCCCTCTCCCGACAGAAGCACAGTCCATGCTGAAGGGCATAAAGCCTGACCTCCCTGCCCGGTATACGCCGCAGGGGCTGGATGGTGGGGATCATACTTGTCTCATCTCCTCCTGGCCTCATTCCCCGCTCTCCGTATTGCAGCCCATCAATATCTCCCGCCAGATAGCTTACGAATATCTCTGTGGCCACATCGTCCAGGTCATGGCCGGTGGCAATAGCGTCCGCCCCTCTCTCTTGCGCGATCCCGGCCATCATCCTCATCTTTTTGGAAAAACCGGCGGGATCGCCTCTTTCCCTTCCATTCAGGGGCAAAGCGGGCGGAACCTCGACGATCGAGCGCAGTCCCAGCTGCTGGCAGGCCATCCTTGCCGCCTGCGCGCCAGGACCCTGATCATCGATTATGAGGGCCACAAGTTCGATATCCCTTCTGCGCTCAAAGAGGTTTTTGATGATGCTGGCCATGACGGCGCTGCCCTTTCCCCCATCCATGAACAGAGCCAGGCGCATGCCACGGGCAAAGAGCCCGCTCTGGCGCAGGGTCTCTCTGGTCTTGCGCTGGACGTCATCGGCAAAGTGGGCCCGGCATAGATGCATTCCTGAGTACCTCTGATAGACTATGGCGGGCAGGGGGCATTTGCAGCACCTGGTCATTTCGTCACCATCCTTGATTCGAGTTCCTCTCTTTTTTCATTCTATCCTGAACCTGAGAATTGCCGCCACTCCCCCTAAAGAAGCCAGCCGGTCTCCGGGCTCGAACTCCGAGCTGAATATGACCACCTTCCCGCGGGCATTTCCCACCTCGCGCATGATATCGTCCACCTTCCCCCGGCGGGCCAACTCATCCAGGACCAGCAGGGTCTCGATGGCCCCATAATTCATCGCCTTCTGCACCTCGGCGGTGCCATAGGCCGCTTTACCGTCGGTAGCGATCTCCCGGAAGAGTTCCTCGATCAGCTTTGCCTCGCGGGCGATGCGGCTGGACTCGACCACGCTCTTTACTGCTCCCCGGCGGAGAACCTCCTGAAAGCCCGATCTGCCGATGGAGGAGGCATCGTCCATGGCGATCCTCTCTGCGAGGTCGGGATAAGAGGAGTCTATCACCTTCTTCAGGTCTTCCTTGAAGAATCCCGGCCCGGCGAGGATAACCTCCGCGCCGTCCTGGGCGGTTTTGTCTATGATCTCGGCCACCTCTCTCATGAATGAGGACCGCGTGTCTTCGCTACCCCCCTTGCCGCTGCCCATGCGAATCTCCGCCGCCATCTGCACCCCGAACTGGCGCAGAATGCCGATGGTGGCCTCGCCCTCTTCCACCAGGGCCAGCACCACCTTCGGCCTTTGAGATTCTTTCACCGCCTCATCGATGCGCGCCAGAAGGTCAGGCCGCCAGTGGTACTTGAGTATGGACAGATCGGTGCCCACCTCGATATTCAGGGTGTGGTATGAGCCCACATCCATGCCCGATACTATGCGCCCGTGCAACCGCAGCCAGTTGGAGTACATGTGAAACTCGACGTCCTCCACCTTCACCCCCAGGCGCACCGTCTTTCTCTCCATTTTCTCCGGCCTCGCTTTGTCCGCAATCGCCGGAACCTTCCTCTGGCTGAGGGCGAATACCAGGTCGCCCCTCTCCACCAGGTGGCGCAGGTGCCACAGGTCATCCAGGGACTCGGGAAGAAGGGCGACTTCCCCCTCCTCGCCGCGCAGATCTTTCTTCAGGACGCGCATAGAATATGCTCTCAGATCAAAAGGCTTAAATCATTGTGCATCCAGGGTGGTGGTCGAGCCGCCATAACTCAGATGGTAGAGTGTCTGGCTGTTAATTGCACAAAGCAGCAACCAGAATGTCACAGGTTCGAGCCCTGTTGGCGGCGCATTCCTTCGGGCCTGTAGCTTAGTCCGGTTAGAGCGCTCGGCTCATAACCGAGTGGCCGCCGGTTCAAATCCGGCCAGGCCCATGCTGGCAATACCTTCCCGAATCCCTTCCCGCCATATTTCTAAACATTTCAAAAAGTATTTATGGATAAAATTGCATACAGGTATCTAAATTCATTCAATTTTGATCAACCGTTGGCCTGAAAAAAGGTGACTGCAATGAAGAAAGCCGGGAAAATCGGTCTTGCCGTGCTGATCGCCCTAATCCTTTTAGTCGTCCTCCCTCTGCTGACAGCCTCTCTGCTCTTCTCGCCGGAGTATGTGCAGCGATGCTTATTCTGGGGCGCGTCCGATGTCTATGATTATGAGAAGTTCCCCCAACGGATGATCCAGGCCGGATCCGAGCCTTTCTTCTTCCGGCAGGGCTCTGCCGAGGACGAGGCTAGGGTTCGGTATTTGCTTCAAAATAGCCTTAAGATAGATGATCTGGATTCGGCCCTGGAAGCAGCAGGCACCCAGGCCTTCATTGTCATCCAGAACGACACTATACTGTATGAAGGATACTTCAATGGTGCGGGAAGGAAGAGCATAGTAACCTCCTTCTCGGTGGCCAAATCGTTCACATCGGCTCTGGTGGGCATCGCTCTGGCCGAGGGCTATATAGAGAGCGTGGACGATCCAGTCACCCGATATCTTCCTGAGCTGGCCGTCCGCGATCCACGCTTCTCCAATATAACTGTACGCCACCTGCTGATGATGTCATCGGGCCTGCAATTCACCCCAGATGACCGGCCAATATTCATTGACGATATCTTCTCAGACGAAGCCCTGGCCTACTATCATCCTGATCTGCGGCAACTGGCCCTGGAAAATACCCGCATCATCGAGTCACCAGGACAGCATTTCCTCTATAACAACTACAATCTCCAGCTCATAGGAATGGTCCTGGAGAGGGCCACCGGACAGAATGTTTCCTACTATTTGCAGGAGAAGATCTGGAAGCCCATAGGGATGGAGTTTGACGGCTCCTGGAGCCTGGACAGCCAGGAGTCAGGATTTGAGCAGATGCAGTCAGGGATTAACGCCCGCGCCATCGACTTCGCCAAGTTCGGCCGGCTCTACCTGAAGAACGGAAGCTGGGACGGAAAACAGGTAATTCCTGCTGCCTGGGTGGCTGAATCGACCCAGGAGGACAGATCCATTGACCGTGCAACCTACTACCCTGATGATCCGAGTGCGGAAGGCTTCCAGCACTTTCAGGGCAATGGGTATTATGGATATTTCTGGTGGGGACTGGACCGAGATGATGGGAAATATGACTTCTTCGCCTCGGGCCATCTGACGCAGCGCATCTACATCTTCCCACAGGCAGATCTTATCATCTTACGCAACGGAGAGCGCGATCTTACTGAGGAGTGGCAAGCGGCCGTAAGCCAGTTTGTAATCGCCATGGAGGAAAGCAGCGAAAAAGCGAATGCAGAAGGATAAGGCATTTTCAGCTCATGGCCCTGGCCGCGCTTTTCCAGGCGGCGATCTTCTTCTCAGCGATTCCTGTTTTGGCGGCAAGGCTTTTGGCATTGGCCCCTGCCAGCTCCTTTGATGTCTTAATCCCCGCCGCTGCCAGCTTCTCCAGGGTTTTGGGACCCACTCCCGCCAGTCCGGCGAGGCCGTCGTTCTCGGCACCGGATGGCATGCTGGCCTTCTTTTTGGCTCCTGCTGCTCCTCCTGCTTTCCTGGCCTTCTTTTTGGCGGGCCGGGCCTTCGTCGTCTTTTCCTCCCCGCCCTCCTTGCCCTCCACCAACTCCCGAGCTTTTCTCGCCTGCCATTCCAGGAAGTTGCAATGGGGGCAGCCCAGGTCCCAGGGCCGCTTGCCCTTATTGATGATGCGGATATGGTTCATCCCGTGCTTCTCACAGACCTTATCCGTCACCACCACCGCACCCGATCGGGGCAGGGGCAATGTGAACCGGCATTCTGGATAGCCGGAGCAGCCGATGAAGCGCGACCCCCGGTGGCCTCGCCTGATTATCAGCTCGGATTTGCACTTCTCGCAGCTCCCCACTATCTTGTCCGTCCTCAAGCCATCTTTTAGGGACTGGCCGATCCCCTCCTGGTTGCAGCTCAGCTCGTCGAAGACGGATGTGAGCATGACCCTGGACTCCTCGATCACCTCGTCCTCCTTGATCTTCTGCTCCGAGATCTGGGTCATATCATTCTCCAGGGTCTGGGTCATCTCCGGCTTGGTGATGGTGGGAGCGTACTTTTGCAGAGTGTCCACCACGGCATAAGCGGTGTTTGTGGGCCGCATGGGATTGCCCTGCACATAAGCGCGGGCATAGAGCTTGCTGATGATATCATGGCGGGTGGACTTGGTCCCCAGGCCCAGCTCGTCCATC
>JAXDAR010000060.1:0-28329 GCA_034679645.1 Methanothrix sp.
GTCATTAATGCGAATACTGTTTATGCCTAACAGTCGAGCCGATTATGAAATTATTTTTAATTGCCAAGAATAAGGTGCCGGGGGCGGGATTCGAGCCCGCGACTTCGAGATGACTCAGGCGCGTTCAACGCAGTTACCCTATGAGTCTCGCGCCCTAACCAGCTAGGCCACCCCGGCACGGCATAGTCCCTCGGGTGAATAGCTAATTAAGGTTTTTGCTTAATCCCCTTCAAGGGAACGGGCATCCTTTAAAAGCTCAAAGTGCAAAAGGGATGAGTATGCCCTCTGATATCTCAGCCTCGGTGAGCGAGACCCTATCCGGAAAGACGATAGTGGTGGGAGTGACGGGCAGCATCGCTGCTGTCCGGGTGATAGACCTCATTCGCGACCTCATCCGCCGCGGGGCAGAGGTTCATTGCACCATGAGCCATGCCGCCAGACAGATACTGCATCCCTATGCCCTGGAGTATGCCTCAACCCATCCGGTGATAACCGAGATCACCGGCCGGGTGGAGCATGTCTTGTTCTGCGGCGTGGGAGGAAAAGCAGACCTCTTCCTGGTCGCGCCGGCCACCGCCAACACCATTGGCAAGATGGCCAATGGCATCGATGATACTCCGGTGACCACCTTTGCCACCACGGCTCTCGGAAGTGGCAAGCCGGTGGCAGTGGTCCCCGCCATGCATGAGGCCATGTACCGCCATCCTGCAGTCATCCGCAATCTGCAAATCCTGAGGGAGATGGGCGTGGTCCTGATCGATCCGCGCATCGAGGAGGGCAAGGCCAAGATCGCCGACAACCTGCAGGTCGTCAGGGAGGTGGAGAAGCTGCTTGGCCCGGGCGACCTTGAAGGGAAGAGGATCCTGATCACCAGCGGCTCGAATGCCGAGGCCATCGACCCCATCAGAATTCTGACCAACCGGGCCTCAGGAAAGACCGGCGTCGCCCTGGCCCTGGAGGCCAGAAGGCGGGGGGCGGATGTCACCCTGGTGCACCGTTTCATCCAGGAGCTGCCGGTGCGCCAGGTCTATGCCGAGAGCGCTGCCCAGATGCTGGATGCAGTCTTGGCCGAGCTTGCGAAAGGATACGACGCCCTGATCAGTGCTGCGGCAGTGGCGGACTATACCCTGGACCGGAAGGAGGAGAAGATCAAATCCGGCCTGGAATTGAGCCTCTCATTCAAGCCCACCAAAAAGATCATCAAGGCGGTCCGAGAGGCCTATCCTGAACTGAAGATAGTGGGCTTTAAGGCAGAGACCGATACCGGCGTCGATGAGCTTTTGGCCCGAGCGCAGGCCTCCCTGAAAGGCGCAGACCTGGACCTGGTGGTGGCCAACGACGTCTCCCGCGGGGGCATGGGCACAGACGACAACCGGGTGCTGATACTGGGCCGGTCCGGCAGCCGTAGGGAGGTCCAGGGCAGGAAGAATCTGATAGCTGAGAAGATAATCGACTCTCTGGTGGAGATCCTGTGAGCATGAGTATGGGTATGGGTATGAGTGCAGTTAATGGATTGAACCGGAATCCTGGTTACACCAGAGCCTGGGTTCCATCCCACATCACCGGCTTTTTCGCTGCCCGGCGCGAGGATGATCCGTTGCAGTCCGGCTCAGTCGGCTGCGGTCTCTGCCTTTCCCCCGGTGCTACAACTACTGTGGAGTCCTCGCCTGATATCCAGGATTTGCAGATCATTCTCAACGGAAGAGCTGCGGAGGCTCCGGTATCCAGGTTCGTGGCCGAGCGGCTGGCAAAAGGTCCCGTCCGGATCAGGACCGATATGAATATGCCTTTTGGCTCCGGCTTTGGGGCCAGCGGTGCCGGGGCTTTGGGCTGCGCCTATGCCTTAAACCGCCACTTCGACCTGGGGCTGACCGCCGATCAGGCGGCTTCAGTGGCCCATGAGTCAGAGGTGGTCAACCGCACCGGTCTGGGGGACGTCATCGCCCAGAACAGCGGTGGCCTGGTGGTCCGCCTGGAGGCAGGTGCGCCGGGCATCGGCAGAATCGATCGCATACCCGTCCCTCCCCTCCCCGTTCACTGCGTGGTCAGGGGCCCGATCTCCACCCGGGAGATCCTCTCCGACCAAAAGGTCATGTCATCTATAAACGAATCTGGCCGGGCCGCCCTGAAGGAGCTATTGAAAAGGCCCACACTGGAGGAGTTCATGCGTCTCTCCCGTCGCTTCACCCTCCAGACGGGCCTCGCCAGCAGCTGGGCCCGGGATGTGATCGAAGCGGTGGAGGCAGAAGGAGGAATGGCCAGCATGATCATGCTCGGAGATGCTGTCTATGCCTTTGGAGGAGTCGAGGCCCTGCAGGGCTTTGGACAGGTCCATACCACATTCATCTCTCAAAGAGGTGCTAACCTTGACTGAAATTCCCAAATCCCATCCCAGATATGCTTCCCTGGTGGCGCGGGAGCGCGTGGCACAAGGTGTTAAGAACGGAATTACCAGCACCCAGGGGCTGATCGCCCAGGGCAGAGGAGAATGCTTCGACTACCTCCTGGGGGAGAGGACGACGCCCTCCGCCGCAACGGCGATCAGGGCAGCAGCGGCGCTTCTGCTCCTGTCCAGGAGGCCGGCGATATCCGTCAACGGCAATGTGGCGGCTCTGGTTCCGGAGGAGATGGTGGCCCTGGCCAAAGCCCTGAACATTCCCCTGGAGGTGAACCTCTTTCATCGCAGCGAGGAGAGGGTGAAAAAGATCGCCGATCTGCTGCGGGAGAAGGGGGCAGGAGATGTCCTGGGCGAGCGGCCCGACATCTCTGTGCCAGGCCTGGATCATGCCCGCGCCCTGGCCACCCGCGGCGGGATATACGACGCCGATGTGGTGCTCATACCTTTGGAGGACGGCGACCGCTGTGAGGCCCTGCTGGCCATGGGGAAGAGGGTGATCGCCATCGACCTGAATCCATTGTCCCGCACGGCACGAAAAGCAACCATAAGCATTGTGGACAATATCCTCCGGGCGGTACCCCTGATGACGGAACAGGCAAGAAAGCTTTCCTCGGAGCCCAAAGCGGATCTGCAGAGGATGGTACAGGAATTTGACAATGAGAAAATTTTGAGAGATGCAGCAAGAGAGATTCAGGAGAATTTGGAGGGGCAGTTCAAAGAGCTGATTTAGAGCAATAGACTGCCAGTTCTTGCTCTGTATTCGTTATCTGTAAACCGGCTTGGCGGGGTAAATATCCGTATGTATCCCACCCGGTCCTGGGAGTTTTTGACCTAAATGGAGGAGGAAGTCTTTGTCGCTCTTCACACTGACCGCAATCGGCGGCTCAAAGCCCATTCCAAAATAGCCTCTGGCAATCCCACTATCCTTTTCTGGCATGATATTCTCCTCATATGATAATAGTGATGAATAAGATTTACGTTTTCTAATAATTTCCAAAGGCATTGCCACGGACAGAAATGTACATATTTACCACTGGCGAGTTATTACATATATATAAAAATAGTATTTAAACAAAGCTGAATTCTGACCGCCCGGACTCATCGATAGGCTTACATATTTGGCCAGATACTTTGTAAGTGGTGGGGTTCATTACAAAAATAATTATAATCTTGCTGGTTTGCCTCTCAATTGCCTCCGTCCCGCTCTGCGGGGCAATACCGGAAGATGTTACAGTCATGGGATCCTCAACGGTGATGCCGCTGGCCGAGGTTGCTGCAGAGGTCTTCAACCAGGAGCAGAATGATTACCTGGTCAGCGTCACCGCAGGCGGGACTGGCGCTGGAATATTAGGAATTGCCGAGCGCAAGTACGATATAGCCATGGCTTCGCGCGCCATAACCGAGGAAGAAAAGCAGAGATTCGGGAACGGCTTCCAGCAGTTCAAGATCGGCATGGATGGCATCAGCATTGCGGTGAGCGATCAGATATATCAGGAAGGAGTCAGAAACCTGAACCGGAATCAGGTTAAGAGGATCTACTCCGGCGAGATAGATAACTGGAAAGAGGTGGGGGGCCCGGACAGGGACATCTATGTCGTATCCAGAGAATACGGCTCAGGCACCAGAGATGACTTCAATGAAGCAATGATGGAGGACATCGGGGCTGAGACCGATGGGGTTGATACCGTCGCTTACAGCGGGGCAGAGGTAAAGACGGCAATTTCCGGAAGCGACCGGGCCATAGGCTATCTGGGATTCAACTATCTGGGCGGGGGCGTCCAGGGCATAGCATTCAATGGTATTGTCCCCAGCTATGAGAACATCAAGCTGGATATTTACGAGCTGAAGAGGAACCTTTACTTCTATACATTCGGCGACCCGACTCCCGGTGCCAGAGCATTCATAGATTATGTTCTGGGGCCAGATGGTCAGAGGATCGCAGCAGAGGAGGGTTTCGTACCTTACTGAGGACATCTATCCACCTTTTTTTATTTCTTCTCTTTCCTGTTCAGCTCCTCCCCTACGGGATTGGCTTCCCATCCCGGAGTTGACATCGTATTCATCTGAACATTAACCTTACATATCATCAGACCACTGTATGGTGATGATGAGGGTCAAAAGCAAACTACCGGTCATATTGTTAGCACTTTTCCTGGCAACTATATCAGGCGGTTCAAGAGAGCAGAATGTGATGGTATCAGGGTCCAGCACCGTCATGCCCCTGGCGGAGATCTCGGCGGAAGAGTTCAACCTGCTCCAGGATGACTACCATGTGACTGTGACCTCAGGGGGCTCCGGGGTTGGAATTGTGAATTTGGTCGAAGGTAGATCGGCCATAGCCATGACCTCCAGGGAGCTTCATCTGGTAGAGAGGCAGAGATACGAGACTCCTACTGAGAGGTTTAATGTGACCACAGTGGGATATGATGCCATATGTCTGATGGTGAGCTCTGAGGTTTACGACTCCGGGATTGCTGACCTTTCAAAAGAGGAGGTAAGAAGGATCTATTCCGGAAGCATCAGCAATTGGAAAGAGCTGGGCGGCCAGGATGAAGAGATTTTCGCCATAGGGAGGAAGCCGGGATCTGGGACCAGGGACACATTCGATGAGGTCATCATGGGAAGCAGAGAGTCTGAGACTCCCGGAGTGAGAAATGAAGCTGCCGAGAGCGCCGAGATCAAGACAGCAATCCAGAGAAGCGACAATGCCATCGGATATGTCGGATACAGCTATATCATGAGAGGAGACTCCAGGGTGATATCTTTAGATGGCGTCCCACCGACAATTGAAAACATAAAGAATGGGAGCTATCCCCTCGCCCGTGAACTTTACTTCGTCACCCTGGGCAAGCCAGGTCCTGGGGCACAGGCTTTTATAGATTATTTATTGAGTGCAGAAGGCCAGAAGATAGCGATTGAGAACGGATTCATTCCGGTCTGAGATCGGATTCTCTTTAAAATTTTTTATATTAAAACAAGTACTATATAAAAACTGATATAACAATGAAAATGTAGCAACTCTAACTGCCCCTCGTTTTCTGTCAAGCTGTGGCAAGAGGCGCCTTTTCAGCTATCCGGTCACAGAATGCCTTTATGTCATCCGGGCTCATTCTATTTTTGGGTATCACTGCAACCTGATATCCGTCGCCTTCCAGACGGTTTATCAGATCCCGGAATTGGCTCATGGCCACTTTAGCCTGTTTGGTAATATCTGGCATCTTCAGGATTACTATTTTAGTGGAAGGGATCACCGCATCTACCACATAGCCCCATCGTGTCGGGCGGTGCATCAGCACCACAGCTCCTCTTCTCTTGAGCTCTGAGACTATGTCCTCGAATTTTGCCAAATCTGCTGATCCAGATTGTCTCATTTTAATCACTTCTCAATCCTTCTTTTTGTCCTGCATCCATCAATCCCGCAGACAAATGCGTTTGTGTCTTCACTTGCGCGGCATAATGGTCATTGTGCCGCGCAGCGAATCGTCCAGAAAGCTCTCGCCTTCAAATTAAAACAGATCGACTATTATTTGATAATCAATCAGCCTAATATCTTCTGGAGGTTCTGGCAGGTCTGTGCTTTTGATAGCACTCACTGCAATAAACCGGCCTGGATCCATCTGGCTTGAATGGAACCTGGGTAAGCTTACCGCATTCTGAGCAGGTGACTTCTGTCATTTCTCTTGGACCGCGATTGTAGCCGCCTCTGCTGCTACCGCTGTTCTCATATTTTCTCTCAAACATTTTAATTCACTTACCTTTTGAATCGATTCAAAGAATCGAGACTGCTACGAAAACATCGCAACAAATTTCTTTGATTGACGAAATGTAGCAGCATATGCATGATTGCCAGGAATATAAACCTGTTGGTCAAATTTACATAGTAGAGCCCTCGAACAGCCCAAAATCCCATGCATGGAATTCGTCGATTTGATTTGCAGGGAATCAAGTCATATCTGATCCCTTATCTTCTCTTGGTGACAATCGAGAGCACATCACAGTCCTGCAGCTCATGGTCCAGCCCTATGGACTGTCCGGGAAACTTGGCGCTCTTTCCCCATACCAATGCATAACGAAACAGGTTCACAAAGTCCCGGTGCAGATGCTCGCATACCGATTTCACTGTGCTACCATCAAGGAGCACCAGTGGCTCCTCCAGGTCTGCTTTGCCACCCTTGGGCTTCAGGTAGATGCGAATAAATCCCAGGGTCTCGTATATGCGGTCTTTCAGCTCCTCCAAACCCTCGGTGGTGGCGCAGGATATGGGCAGATAGTCTCTTCCCAGTTCTTCTTTGATCTTGTCCTCGATCTTGCCGTAGCGCAGATCGAACTTGTTTATGGCCACCAGAGAGGGAATATAAACTCTGTTTCCGGCCAGGAAGTCAACCAGGCTGTCAGTGTCAATATCCTCCCGCACGGTGACATTGGCGTTGACTATTCCGTAGGCACGGATGATCTCTGCGATCTCGAATTCCGTCATACGAGTTAGGGGAACAGTGCTGCGCACAATGATGCCCCCCTTTCTCTCCTGGGTGATGTGGATGTTTGGCGGCTGCTTGTCCAGCCGGATGCCGGCATCATAGAGCTCCCGCTCCAGCACCTTCAGATTGGAGTTGAATACATCTCCCAATAATAGGATCATATCCGCTGCCCGGGCGGCAGTTATAACCTCTCTGCCCCTGCCCTTGCCCCGTGCCGCTCCTTTGATGATCCCCGGCATATCCAGGATCTGAATCTCTGCACCTTTATGCTTCATCACTCCGGGGATGACTTCCAGGGTGGTGAACTGATAGGCAGCCACCTCCGACTTGGAGCCGGTGAGATAGTTGAGCAGGCTGGATTTGCCCACGGAAGGAAAACCCACCAGGGCCACAGTCGCGTCGCCGGACTTCTTGATGTAGTATCTTCTCCCCCCTCCGCCGCCCTTGATCTTCTGAAGCTCCTGCTGGGCCCTCAGCTTCGCTATCTTGGCCTTGATCTTGCCCAGGTGGTGCTCAGTGGCCTTGTTCTTCTGAGTATTGAAGATCTCCTCTTCCAGCGCTTTGATCTGCTCCTCGATGGTTGCCATTTTTTATTTCCTCTTGGTGGGCAGGACGGCCAGAAAGCTTTCCATGCCTACAATAGAAGTGTGATGCGCCACTTTCCCAAGAGCAATAGGGCTCCTCCTTTATAAGCTATGGGATGAGGTGGATGGGGGGCTATCAAAAGAACTTTGAGGCCAGTGAGTGCCTCATCTCGCACATCTCTCCCGCCTGGCATGACTGGCAGGGAGAGCCTTCCGGCCGGTCGGGAAGCTGGCCATCCTTGATCAAGCGGATCCTGTCGCGAAGGCGAAGCACCCGCGCTTTATCAGTGCTGCGAATCGGCGCTTTTCGCACTATCCCCAGGTCGGGATACTCCACCTGTCCCCATTCCACCTTTGTATTCCCCTTCTCTCCTAAAAGAAGGGAGTAGCCTGCCAGCATGAGCCGATCTCTCTTCCAGATTCCGTTTTCCGGCGGACGTCCGGTGCGGATGATCGAGGGGGTATTTCCAGGAGCCAGCCTGTCCAGCCTGCCGGAGAGGCCCAGCTTCTCAGAATAAAGCTCCACATCTGCCTCAAAGGGGATGAGCTGCTCCATCTGGCTGATAAGGCCTCTGGCCATCGATTCAATCTCGCCCGCAACCTCCTCTAAGGCGGCCTCGATCTCAACGGGCTCCAGATCATATATCAGGGGCAGCTCCACCTCCAGCCTCGGCAAAGCTTCCCTTAGCTGGCCTTCCAGGTCATCCTTCTGCAGCACTGAGAGAACCAGGTTGCGCATCAGGATCTGCTTCGCGCTGCTGATTCTGGGCAGCTTTCCCAGGGAATCGAAGTAGACGAGCCTGGGGCAGCGCAGATAAAGGCCGATGTCCGAGATCCTGACCGCTGGGCGCATCAGCTTTCTATACCCCCTTCATCTTTAAAAGATTTTTCGGTATGTACTTTATTTTAGGTATGTAGTTATTATCTGTATGATCTTTTCATCAAGAACGCGGCTGTCTGACCCTGGATTGCAGCGATCGGGTCAGGTTCTCCAGCCGGGCGGAGTTGACCTCTTCCTGATCTTTCAAGATCACCTTTACCAGCCAGACGTCTTCTGCTCCTGATCCATAAGAGGAGGTTATTCCCGCCAGGATATAATCTCCCTCCCGGTTCTGAATGACAAAGCTGCCGATGTCATCTCCCAATCCTCCAAAAATCCCCCTCCACAATTCCTGTCCTGCGGAGTTGGTCTTTATGATCAGCCCATCCCTTTCTGACTCTTCCCTGTCGATCCTTCCGCCGATGACAAAGCCGCCATCCATCGTCTGCTGCAATGAGGTGCCTGAGCTTCCCGGGTACGACCTCTCCCAGATCTTCCGGCCCAGATTATCCAGCCGGAAGAGAATGATCCTTTCACTCTCCAGGCCGGATTCAGACCTGCCCACCAGGGCATAGCCGTCAGCCAGCTCTACCACCTGAAAGGCGGAGTCATCCTTATCTCCTCCATAGGTGGCGTTCCAGGTCATGACTCCCAGCTCATCGGTCTTCAACAGCCAGATATCGTCACCCTTCTTGCCCAGGGATGCCGTCCTGCCGGCGACGATAAAGCCTCCGTCCCGGCTCTGCAGGACGGACAGTCCCACATCATCCTCTGTTCCTCCATAGCTCCTGTCCCAGAGCAGATCGCCCTTATCGTCGGTGCGAACGAGCCAGAGATCTTTTCTCCCATTGCCTTTAGATTGGGTGTAGCCGGTGGCGATATATCCGCCATCTTCAGTCTCATCCACCGACCAGCCGCCGTCCCCGGAGGAATGCACGAATCCGCCGAAGGTCTCATCCCAGATCAGGCTTCCATGCCCGTCCATCCTGATAAGCCAGAGCCTTTCCTCGCCCATGCCAAAGGAAGCGGTGCTGCCGGCGATTATGTAGCCGCCGTCCATGGTCTCCTGGACGAAGTATCCAACGTCCTCGCCCGATCCGCCCAGAATCCTGCTCCAGAGGGAGTTTCCATCCGGATCGGTCCTTATCAGCCAAAGATCGCTTCCTTCTCCTCTGGTTGCGGTATTGCCCACCAGAATGTAGCCACCGTCTCCGGTCTCCTGCACCGACCAGGCACCATCGCCATACCTTCCTCCGTAGGTCCTGTTCCATTCCTCTGCCAGTTCCCCTCCGTAGAGAGAGGCTGTGGCTGGATGAATCCAATAAATAGAGATGAGGACGATTAAAATGAGAGATTTTCCTTTGTGCCTTCGTGTCTTTGTGGTGAGGTCCGAGCATCCCGATTTCACCACAGAGGCACAAAGGCACAAAGACGAGAGAGAGATAGTGGCCCCAGCTTTACCCATAGGAAACAGCGAAGAGCCGAATTTATTCATGATAGCCTCGGGCGCTAGATACCTCGATCCTGGAATTTAACAGACTTTTCCATAGAGAAGCTGCCGCTGAGTAAGGTGCTGGAGTCGATGTCGTTCTTGCCCATCTGATGCTGGGAGGATGAGATTCCATAGTAGCCGTTGAACTTCGAGTTGGTGGCAGCTCCTATGCTCTGTTCTCCAGCTGAATCGCCCTGGGCCGGTATCAACAATTCTAGTGCTGATGAATTGATTGCGGATTTATCTGCGGCAGATAGGTTGGCAAATGATGAGTTAATGGATCTATTTGCGGAAGATGAGTTGATAGCAGATGAGTTGATAGCAGATGAGTTGATGGCAGACGGACCAGGGAGAGAGCGGTCAGAGCTGGCCAATCCCTCATCAAGAGGGTTTGATTTCCTGGAACTGGAGTCGATAGAACCGATGTAACCTCCTTTTCTTCCACTCAGGGATATCATATCGGCCAGGGCTCCATTCATCCTCTCCTCCAGCTTCTTGGTGTCTACACTCATGATCGATAATCGGGAGTTGGGATCCAGAAGGCCGCTGCTGCCGATTTCGTTCCGGCAGACTGAAGACAATGCCGGGAAGGTAAATGCCGCAATTAGCATAATTAAGACTGCAATCTCCGCTTTCATTATCCCCACCATCAATGCTACTGGATAATGATGTCATCAATACAATTTCAACTTTTCTATGCATAGCCTTTATCTCTTTCCAGTGGAATCATACCTCTTGTGTACCTGGATTATTTCCCCTATGAGTCCCTCCGGCCTCACCAGGACAGTATGCTCGACGCGGTCTATGATGTGGTGAGCAGAGGTAAGCAGGACATTCTGATGATAGATGCTCCCACCGGCACGGGAAAGACGAGCTGCATCAGCGCCGCTCTGGCCGCCGCGCCGGGAAAGATCGTGGTGGCGGTTCGAACCGTCTCTCAGATCGATATCTACATCGATGAGATCAATCGCATATGGTCCAGGACCCGCCATAAACCGGAGATCGCCTATATGGTGGGAAAGCAGAGGATCTGCCCTCTGGAGGGCGAGTTCCGGGGGGAGAGCGTCTATGCCGGCTGCTTGAGGCTCCGGGAGTGGACCAAGAATTATGTATCCTCAAGGATTGCCAAGGGAAATGCCAGCGTCTATGATCCCTATGCCGACAGCATGCCTGAGGAGGAGCCGGGATACAGGACGTTCTGCCCCCATTTCCTGCGAAGCAGAGAGGCTTTTGAGATCAATGGCACTGTTCATTTCCGTCGCTCCTCCCGTGCTCTGGATGTGGTGGAAGAGCTGAAACGGAGGATCACCCCACCTTCCAGACTGCAGGAATGCTGCCAGGGCATCTGCCCTTATGAGATCATGAGCCTGTATGCCAAGAACAGCGATATAGTGATCGTGAACTACTCTCACCTCTTCAGCCCGGACTTCCAGGATGTCATCTTCCAGTGGTTGGAGATGGATGCAGAGAAGGTCACCCTGATCGTAGATGAGGCCCATAATCTGGGCGATGCTGTGCGGGCGATGAACTCGCGCCACCTCACCCTGCGAATGGTAGATCTGGCTGAGACTGAGGTGGAAAAGTTCGAGGGCACACTTGGACAGGCGAGGCTGGATGAGAGCAGGGAAGGAGCATCCTGGAGAAGAGAAGGAATAAGGGTCATACGCCTGCTTCTTCCCAGGCTGAAGAAGTTCCTCTCCAGCCGGCTGGAGAGGATGCCCGAGGGGGAGGCCCTGATGGATGCTGATCTTTTTCGCGCTTTCCTATATGATGGGATCGATGATATCGAGGATGCCCTGTCCTATTTCTCTGATGTTGCCGTGGCAGTTGCCGATCTGAATCTGGCGGAAGGAGACAGGGAAAACCTGCAGGGGGATATTCAGCCCAATCTCGCCCTGGTCCTGCTCTTTCTCAGGGACGTGGAGACGGCAGAAAACGATATCGCCCTTCAAAGAAAAATAGTGGTAACAGGCTCGGGCAAAAGAAAGCTGGTCCGGCTGGAGGTCAACAACATCGATCCAGCAGCCAACATCCGCCGGATCACAGATAATATCAATGCCACTATCATGCTCTCCGGCACGTTCTCTCCTCTGGAGGCTTATGAACTCTACTGTCTGGGTGAGGAAGGGAGAGCAAAAAAGCTCAGCCTGCCCAATCCATTTCCCAGGGAGAACCGCCTCCTTCTGGCGGCGAAGAAGGCCACAACCCAGCTGGAGCAGAGGGAGGACATGGACAATAGAGTTGAGATATCCGGGCACATAAGATCGCTGATCGAGTGTGTCCCGGGAAATGTGGCGGTCTTTTTCACCTCTTATCCCATGATGAACAACTACCGCGACGTATGCCTCGAATCTTCCCGGAAGGTTGGAAAGAGGCTCTGTGTTGAGCCGCGCAGTGCAGAGGATGTCCCCGAGCTTTTAGACCTGTTCTTCTCTTTGGGAGCCAGGGGTGGAGCTGTTCTGACCGGGGTTTGCGGGGGAAAGCTGGCGGAGGGGATCGACTACAAGGGCGAAGCCCTGAAAGGAGTGGCGGTGATCGGACTGCCTCTGGCAGCATACGACGAGATCCAAAAGGAGATCAACAGCTACTACACCATGAAATACGGCAGGACGAAGGGAATGCTAATTGCTTATACCCTGCCGGCAATAAATCGGGGCCTTCAGGCTGCGGGAAGAGTCATCCGGGCAGAATCGGAAAGAGGCGTCCTGCTCTTCTGCGACCGCCGCTTTGGAGATGACGATCTGGGAGGAGTCAGTCAGTTCCTTCCCGGCTGGGTGAGAGAGGAGCTGATCATTGTGGATGCCCAGGAGGGATGGGATTTGATCCGGGAGAAGATCGCGAGATGGGAGGGAGAGAGTGATATTGCAGCCATTCCCGGAAGAAATTCTGAGAGCATCCCTGAAGGCGATCTAAAAAGCGTATCTCATAAGAAGACCGGGCCGCGAAGGGGAGGCAAGAGGGATCTGCGGGAGCTGGCAAGATCATTGGGCCTGGGGGATTATAGCCCCAAGAGCGATGCTGGCCGCGGGCGACCGGGTCGATCCGGGAGATAGACCTGGCCAGTGGGAGGCTTCAGTCGATCTGATCGGCCTCGATAACGCGCAGAGGGATGGTGCCCAGGGCCTTTCCCACCGTTGATTTGGCGATCCTGCCCGCATGCTCCTCGCTCTCTGCATTGAAGATCTTGATCTCGAATAGAAGTGCCACCAGTGCTGTGCTGGCGACGAGAAAGACGCCATCCAAGGGCTCTTTGCATTCCGGGCAATCCCACTGGCCCACCTCCACCTCCACGAAGTCCATCTTTCTCTGGTTCAATCTCTTTCCCGCCTCTGAGATGGCCACACCAATGGCATCATCCTCGGTCTTGACATCTCTTACCAGCCAGGCACCCTCCAGTAAGACGTTGAAATTAGGCATCGCCTATTTGCATGGAGGATGTATCATATCTACTTTTTCCGCCCGGAATGGCCTTCGCCAAGAGTCTATCGCGAATGGAATGCTCCAGCAGCGGAATTTCCAGCATATATGGAGGTGGCCGATGTGTTATTTTTCAGAATTTCCCACTGGATATCGCAGGAAGCATAGGAGTTGGGCATATACTATTAATAAGAGAGAGCCATTCGGAACAATATGCCAAAAGAAGATTCGGCCATTCTGGGATTTTGATATTTTCGCCATCCAGTCATGGAATAATCCCGGATTGCAGCATTTGATCTCTGTCCCAGAAAAAACTGAATGAATTCGTGTTAGAGAAGGTCTGGCAATATGCGAGAGGATATGCAAGAGGACCCGTCTATCGATAACCGGAGAATGGTCCTGGACTACGTATCGGATAATCCTGGCTCACATATGAGAAAGATTGCCAGGGATCTGGATATGCGTCTGTCCACTCTTCGCTACCATCTCGATTATCTGGAAAAGAAGGGTTCCATCGCTTGCCAGAGACAGAACAACCTTAAAGTATATTTTGCTCAAGGCAAACTCAAACCCATGGAGAAGACGTTGGCCTCCCTTCTTCAACAGAAACGCTTTCGGGATATCATTCTCATCCTGATTGACTCTCCCGGCCTTAAATTTTCCCAGATAGTTGATAACCTGTCCATAAGCCCCTCCACTGCGTCTAAATATATTAATATACTAGAGGATAAAAAAATAATATATCATGAAAGATCCGGCAGAGAGAAAAAATATTTTGTAAACGATAAGGAAAGTGTGATCCAGCTTCTCACCACCTACAAACAGATGATGGCCGATATGAGCTATGAGATCCGCACTCCCATGAATACTATAATAGGCATGACCAGCCTGCTTCTGGATGAGAAGCTTACTCCAGAGCAGAGGGATTTCGTGGAGACGATCAAGGTAAGCGGGGATGCTCTAATGTCTATTATAAATAACATCCTTGATTTCTCCAGAATAGAGAGTGAGAAGATAGCTCTTGAATTGAAAGACTTCATCCTGAGCGATTGCATCGAAGAGGCAATGGATTCTGTAGCAGTGAGGGCAGGGGAAAAGAGGCTGAACCTGGCATATTCGATAGATAGAGCCACTCCGGATGGGATCTGCAGCGATCGAAAAAGGCTCGGCCAGATACTGGCAAGACTGCTGGATAATGCCGTCAAGTTCACAGAGAACGGCCAGGTTTTAGTATCGGTATCATCCAGAGATTGCGATGATCTTTGTGAGATCCATTTTGCAGTAAGCGATACCGGTATTGGCATATCTCCGGAGAGGATGAAAAATCTTTTTGAATCATACAGCGAGGTGATGGACAGGCTCTCCCGATCCTTTTGCCAGACGGATTTTGAATCCTTCAGCAGCATTGATTCCCCCCTGGGAAGTAATCCTGGAACTGGTATCGGCCTTGCCATAAGCCGCAGACTGGTGGAGATGATGGGGGGGAAAATCAGGGCCGAGAGCCGTCCAGGAAAAGGATCTACGATACACTTTTTCATCAAGGCACAGCGGGCTGGTGTCAAAGCGGTCTATTCCGGAATCCAGCCTGAGCTGGAAGGGAAGCGAATTCTCGTTATAGGAAGAAACACGACCAATAAAGATATCCTCCGCCATATCGCTCTGGATTGGGGCATGCTGCCGGTAGCAGTCGAATGGAGCGAATCGACGCAAAATCTGATCCAGAGCACCATACCCTTTGATGTAATTCTCCTCGATACCTGGGATATCAATGGGCAAAACATTGCTAGAACTATTCGCAATTGTAGTCGTTCTGTTCCTTTGCTGATCCTCTCATTCGAGGGGGAGAATACAGAGCCAGGGCTTTCGGAACACGTTCTGACGAAACCGCTTAAGCTCTCGAAGCTTCACGATACCCTGATCAGAACTTTTGCCTTTAAATCCCTCCAGCCAAAGGATCTCATTATTCCCCGGGTGGGCAGAGCTTCGTCTGGGGGGAGGGTATTGCTGGCAGAGGATAATCCATCCAATCAGAAGGTAACCATTGCCATGCTCAAGCGCCTGGGATATCAGGCCGATCTGGCCACCAATGGAGTCGAAGCGCTCAAAGCCCTGGAAAATAACTATTATGATATCGTTTTGATGGACCTGAGAATGCCGGAGATGAGTGGTCTGGAGGCTACGGAGGTCATCCGAAAGCGCTGGCCTGATAGAAGGACGAAGATAATAGCCGTTACTGCATTTGCTCTGCAAGGAGACAGGGAGAGGTGCCTTGCCGCCGGAATGGATGATTATATCAGCAAGCCGGTCAGAATGGACGAGCTGAAAAAGCTGCTGGAAAAGCACCGCTCTCAAAATGATGCGGATATATTGTTATATTAGAAAGCCCGAATAGACGATCTGATTTGAGCGTTTGATGACGGTTAAATCTCAATTGTGATCGGGGCTGTGATCTGATGATAGCATCCAGGAATGCGAATGTCGCCATAGACCGCCAGGGCAGCGGTGACGGCATGAAGCATGAATCCCCGCCGGTCCGATCCGCAGTCTTTCCATTTCGCTATTCATTGGCAATTGCAGCTTTGGTTATCGTCTCTTATGCCGCCATTATGATACTTTTGAAGGACTATAAGGATGCATTAATTGCTTTCGCAGATATAGCCATCATACCCATTAACGTCACGGTTGCTTTGGCTCTTGTTTATGCTGCAGTCTCGTCCCGCAGGTGGAACAGAAAGCTCTACAATTCTTGGCTGATCCTCTCTCTGGCCACGCTCTGCTTTACCTTAGGAGACATCACCTGGTCATATCAAGAGGTCATTCTCAAGAACGATCCACTCTATTCCATCGCAGACGTCTTCTATCTGGCCTATTATCCCATATTCCTGCTGGGAATCTTCTCCCTCCCCTCCTTTGAATTCACCATTAGAGAACGTTTTAAGATGATCTTGGATTTCGGAATAGTGATGATCGCTGCGATCATCATGTTCTGGGACTTCATCATCGGGCCGGTTATACAGGATTCAGCGAATTTCGACCTGGCATCCATCATTTTCATCATCTATCCGGTGGGGGATCTTATACTGCTCACCTCGGTAATGGAACTGCTTTTCCGGAAGATATACGGCAGGGAGAAGACTCCTTTTCTTTTTCTGGCTGCTGGAATGATCGCTTTGATCATAACCGATACAATATTCCTTCGCCAGTCGGTGGAGGGCGTGTACGAAGCTGGAGGGCTTCTCGATTTGGGCTGGCCCATATCCTATGCTCTGGTAGGGCTTGCAGGCATGTCTCAAATCGATCTCCTGGCAAAGAACTCCTTCAATATACCTGAAAATAGACAACCTCGTTATGGGGAGCTGGCCTGGCCGCTATATATGCCCTATATCTGTGCCGCGGGAGCATTTGTTTTGCTCATCTGGAGCCATGAGAATCCCACAGGTCTCTCTTTTTACACCTTATCCTTATTCGTGGGGATAATAATCGGATTGGTAATACTACGCCAGGTACTTGTGCTGAATGAAAATGCCAGACTTTATAGAAAAGCTCAGGATGATATTCGGGAGAGGGAACTGGCAAAAGCTGAGGTCATACGTCTGAATGAAGAGCTCGAAGAACGGGTAGCACAGCGCACCAGGGATCTGGAGAACGCCAATAAGGAGCTGCAGTGCGAGGTGCAGGAGAGAATTCAGGCGGAAGCAGCCATGCGTGACTCCGAGCGCAGGATGGCAGAAATAATCAATTTCCTTCCCGATGCAACTTTCGTCATAAATAAGCAAGGCGTGGTAATAGCCTGGAACCGGGCAATAGAGAATATGACCAGGGTCAAGGCGGTGGATATTCTGGGAAAGGGCAATTATGAATACTCTCTTCCCTTTTATGGAGAACGAAGGCCGATTCTGATCGACCTGGTCCTGAATCCTGATCATGATTTTGAGGAGTGCTATGAAGAGCTCAAGAGGCACGAAGACAACAGCCTGGTTGGCGTCTGCTTCACCACCAAAATCAATGGGGAAGTAAGGTATCTTTTGGGGAGTGCAGCCATCCTCTATGACTCCGAAGGGAAGGTCTATGGAGCCATAGAATCCATTCGAGACATCACTGACCGGAAGATGGTGGAGGAAGATCTCAAGCACGCTAAAGACAGAGCCGAATCAGCCACCAGATCAAAATCTAATTTCCTGGCCAATATGAGCCACGAGATCAGAACGCCAATGAATGCTGTGATTGGCATGGCCGGCCTGCTCCTGGAGTCGGATCTCGAGCCTGAGCAACGCGACTACCTCCAGACCATTCGAAACAGCGGCAACTCCCTTCTTGCCATCATCAACGATATCCTGGATTACTCCAAGATTGACGGGGAAAAGATGGAGCTTGAGATACTGCCCTTTGATCTCATGGGTTGCATCGAGGTATCCATGGATCTGGTGGCAGCAAAAGCGGCAGAAAAGGGACTGGAGCTTACATATTTCCTTGATAGTGATGTGCCGAAGGTGATCCAGGGCGATGAGATCCGTCTGCGTCAGGTGCTGGTGAATCTTCTGGGCAATGCCACCAAGTTCACTGAAAAAGGGGAGATCAAACTATCTCTATCCCCTACACCCCTGGATGATGGAAGGGTCCAGCTGCATTTCGCGGTCATGGATACCGGAATTGGCATCTCCCAGGAGAATCTAAGCCGGCTCTTTCAGTTCTTCACCCAGGTCGATTCATCAACCACCAGGCATTACGGTGGCACCGGTCTTGGTCTGGCCATAAGCAGAAGGCTGGTGGAGATGATGGGGGGGACGATCTGGGTGGAGAGCGAGAAGGATATAGGAAGCACCTTCCATTTCACCATTATCTGTCAGGCATGTCCCGATGATGGAACTCAGGAGCGCGAAGAGACGTTCCTTTCTGGCAAGAGGGTGCTGATAGTGGAAGGTCATCCTTCGGTGAGAGAAATGCTCAGCCATATCGCCGGCTCCTGGGGAATGGAGGTCCGGGCCCTTTCTTCCGGCAGAGATTCCATAGAGCAGATGGCAGTAGACGATGCATTCGATTTTGTTGTTCTTGATACCATTCTGCCAGATATGAACGGCCTTTTTTTTGCCAGGCAGATAAAGGCAAGAGGCAATAGCCCCCATGTAGTGATGATAAGCCGCATCGGCGAGAGAATTCAGAGGGATGATTCGATCTCTGGGTGGCTGACCAAGCCGGTGAAATCCAGCTTGCTCAAAAGCATCTTTATCCGTCTCGTCTCTCCAGCGAGTGGACTGTCCAAGAATCCTTCCGGCCAGTCCCCGGTTCATTCGGAGAAGGCTAGTGATCTGTCCATCCTCCTGGCAGAGGACAATCCGATCAACCAGAAGGTAGCGCTGATAATGCTGAAGCATCTGCACTTCAAAGCGGATGTGGCCT
Source organism: Methanothrix sp. (assembly GCA_034679645.1). Classification (GTDB taxonomy): domain Archaea; phylum Halobacteriota; class Methanosarcinia; order Methanotrichales; family Methanotrichaceae; genus Methanothrix. The sequence continues at coordinate 18,587 of JAXDAR010000060.1, forward strand.
GCAGCGGTCCTGAGGTCCTGGCCAGCCTGAAGAAAAAGCAATACGACGTTATACTCATGGATATCCAGATGCCTGATATGGATGGCCTTGAGGCCACCCGCCTCATTCGCAAGATGTCAGGATCGAGCTTTAAGCCTTACATCATAGCCATGACCGCCTATGCTCTGGAGGGGGATAGAGAGGAGTTCTTGAGCACAGGCATGAACGATTATCTGAGTAAACCGATTCAGATCGAAGATCTCAAATCGGCATTGAAGAGATATGAAGATACCAGATAAAGGGAAAAAGCTAAGAGGAATTCGCTCTGATCAGATCATCCTGTCCTCATCCCTCTCCTCAATGAAAAGTTCCGGTAATGCGTTCATGTATTCTTTGATCATGATGGGAAAAGACCTGGACTCCATGAATCTCAGGCCGAGCTGCTCAGCCCAGCGCTGTATTCCCAGGTCCTGGGAGACGACAGCGGCGTCCAGTTCCTTGGCCAGGAGGAGAACATCGATATCCGGCGCGCTGTCCAGGATGCCGTAGCGGAGTGCCGCCCGGTATTTTTCCCTGAATTTTCTTATTATGCTCCCCACTACCTCTCTTTCTATCTCCTCTTTCATCTCCTTCAGATCGCCCTTATTCTCTGATAAGGCGATGCATCTGGAGACTGATTCCCATACTGCTTCCTCAGATATGTTCATCCCCTTGTTTATCCGGCTCCTCATATAGTCCACATATTCGTAGAATATCTTTGAGGGCACCTTTACCTTATATCTGTCCGGAGTCTTCTTGACCAGCCAGGTGTCCACCTTTCCCAGGACCCGGGAATCGCAATTATTGTGCCTGGCAAAATCCTTGATCTCATTATAGACAGATGGGTATGGTATGTAGCAGCTGATCCCCAGGTGCAGCCTGCCCTCTGAAATGCGATCCAAGATGGCATTCATCCCCTGGCAGATGTCGGTGGCGCCTTCGCTCTCCCAGGCCATGGAGTCGGTAAGTGCCGTTGTATCCAGAACGAATCGTTGGCGCAACATTGCTAAATGTAATGCATCAGGTGATATAAGATATCTTCCAAAAGCTAATAAATCCCTATCGTTGATTGGGATACTGTGATACCCGTGCAACCTCTGGTCTTCACCCTGGCCAGAATTGAGAACCTGATGCATCAGGTGAGCTTCAATCCAGCGGATATGAAGGGCAAGATCATAACCAATACCACCAGGGTCAAAAATGAGGCACTGGAAGAGACCCTGGCAGTCTTTTCCGATACAATCAACAGCGGCCTTGCGGTATCGCCGATGATCAGGATTGTGGAGGGAAAAAGGATGGCAAAGATCAAGACTGCCTGCAGCCTGACCCTCTGTGGGATTCTGGTCAAGCACGGCATACCGGTTCATCCCAGGGGAGGGGGTCTGGTGGAGGTGGTGGAGAGAGAACCGACCAGGTTCACAGATATGCTCATGTACTGGGCTACCACCATCGATCCCATCGATGTCCTGACCGCTCAGGGGCTGATGGACATAACCGGAATGATGCGCACTGGAAATGGTCGGATCCTGGGCAACCTTCACGAGGCTCCGATGCTCGCCCGGGATAGAATCGAGGATATGCTAGAAGTTCTGGCTCAGGCAGGATTCGCCGGGGTGCTTGAGCTGGGCCAGCCCAATATGAATGTCCTGGGGGTCTCTGTGGAGAGGGATCATGTGGGATTGGCGCTGGTAGGAGGAACCAATCTGGTAGCTGCGGCGAAGGAGTTCGGGATCGATTTGGTGCATGAGTCGATCAGCGACCTGACGGACATCTCAGAGATGAAGCATATCGATGACCTTCTCTAGATAGAGCAGATCAAAAGAAGCATTGTTCTTATACCACAAGCAATCAATTCTTTATTGTGATCGACTCCGCCAAGAACCGCGAGATTGCTGGCATCCTCTACCAGATGGCAGAACTCTTAGAGCTGCATGACCAGAATCGGTTCAAGATAATAGCCTACAGCAAAGCGGCAAGGGCAATAGAATCCCTGAAAGAGGATATCGAGAAGGTCTGCCGGGAGAGGAGGCTCCAGTCCATACCCGGCGTTGGCAAAGCGATCGCTGAGAAGATCGAGGAATACCTGCGCACGGGCAAGATCAAGTCCCATCAGGAGCTTTTAGCGGAGACCCCTCCCGGCCTGGCTGAACTTTTACAGATATCCGGTCTGGGCCCAAAGACGGTTTTCCTGCTTCATGAGAAGCTGAACATAACCAACCTGGACGAGCTGGAGAGGGCGGCAAGGGAGCACCGCATTCGCCGCCTTCCAAGGATGGGCGAGGTGCGGGAGAAGAATATACTGAAATCCATTGAAAGGTACAGGAAACGCAGCAACCGCATTCTCTATAGCAATGCCGAACCGATGGTAAACGAGATCCTGGCCTACCTGGGGCGTATGGAGGGACTGGAGCATGCCACTGCCGCTGGCAGCTACCGCCGGCGAAGGGAGACCGTCGGAGATGTCGATATCCTGGCCACAGCATCAAGGCCGGAGGAGATCGTGGCGGCATTTGTGAAAATGCCCCTGGTGGAGGAGGTGATGGCCCGGGGACCCACCAAAGCGAGCGTCATTATGAATGATACCATTCAGGTGGATCTGAGGATAGTTGAGCACCGGTCATATGGCACAGTTCTCCAATACTTTACCGGCTCCAAAGAGCATAATGTTCGCCTGCGCCAACTGGCTCTCGATCGCGGTTACTCTCTGAGCGAGTACTCCCTCACCCGTCTGGCTGATAGCCGGGAGCTATTCTTTGACCGGGAAGAGGATGTCTATCAGGCTTTAGGCCTGCCCTACATTCCGCCCGAGTTGCGAGAGGACCGTGGGGAGGTCGAGGCGGCGCTGGCGGGAAGGCTTCCCGATCTGGTCGAGGAGAAGGATATCCGGGGAGACCTGCATGTGCATAGCAGCTGGTCGGACGGCAGGGCTTCGATAATCGATCTGGCCGGTGCCGCCCGGGCCCTGGGCTACGAGTATATCGCATTCTCCGATCATTCTCCATCGGTCGGCATTGCCGGAGGGATTGGGGCGGAAAAGATGGAGGAGAAGATAAAAGCGGTGGCAGAGGCCAACGAGATCCTGGATGGGATCACCGTTCTAATGGGTGCGGAGGTGGACATAAAGGCTGACGGCAGCCTGGACTATCCTGACGATCTCCTGGAGAGGATTGATGTGGTTGTCGCCTCGGTGCATATGGCCCAGCAGCAGAACGAGAGGGCGATTACCGGAAGGCTGGTCTCGGCTATAGAAAACGAGAACGTCGATATCATCGGCCATCCAACGGGAAGGATAATCAACCAGCGAGAGCCGTCGGAGATCGATTTGCAGGCAGTATTAGAGGCAGCGGCAAGGACAGGCACCGCCCTGGAGATAAATGCTCATCCCAGCCGGCTGGACCTGAACGATGTCGATGCCCGGGCGGCTAAAGAGATGGGGATTCGTTTGTGTATCAACTCCGATGCCCACGACGCCAGCCAGCTTCTCAATATGAAGTATGGGGTCAACGTCGCCCGAAGAGCCTGGTTGGAGAAGAAGGATCTTCTCAATGCCATGGATTTGTCCACTCTCCATCAGTTTCTGGAAAAGAGGCATTAGCTTCTCGATTTTTCTGAAGGAGAAATGCTTCACAGTTTGTGCTAAATATTCTTCGGTTGTGCCATAAAATCCTTATTAGCGAGACTCGTATAATCTGTCCAGAGGCTCTCAGACTTCGATCCTGAATACATCCAATTTAACTGGCATGAATAGGGCTGAAAAGGTGAGTGTCCTGGTAGAATTTGGCTGAAGGAGATGAGAAAGCTTATGCCCATGATAATCGATTTCGAAATGCCTGAATCGCTTGCCAACACTCTGAAGGCTTACGCAGTAAGGATGAAAGCTGGCAGTCAAGACCATAGCCCGATTGTGGAAGCAGCACTGATGGAATTCTTCGAGAAGAGGGGCGTCAGGGTTGATACCTGAAGCCTTAGATATTTGTGTATTAATATTTTGACAGTTGCAGCTATTTTCGAATAGAATGAATTAAAACAAATTTTTTATAATATTTTAAAAAAATGAATAGCCGGTTTCAGTCTTCTTCCATGTCCCGGAAGATGGTCTGCTCCCTTCCCGGTCCGACGGAAACCGCTGAGATCTCCACCCCCAGCAGGTCTTCGAGCTTTTCCACATAATCGCGGGCATTCTGGGGCAGGTCATCATAGTCCTCAGCACCGGTTATATCCTCTGTCCAGCCAGCCACCTCCTCATATACCGGCTTGCAGCGGGCGAGGTCAGTGGTGCTCTCCGGTGGATAGCCGAGGGTTTCGCCGTCCAGCTCATAGCCCACGCAGATCTTTATGGGATTGATTCCCGTGAGCACATCCAGCTTGGTCAGGGCCAGTTCAGTGTAGCCATTCAGATAGATCGACTTCAGGCCGAGGACAGCATCAAACCAGCCGCATCTTCTCGCCCTTCCGGTGGTGGTGCCGTACTCTGCACCCTTCTCTCTCATCTGCTCGCCCAGAGAATCGACCAGCTCCGTGGGCATGGGGCCCTCGCCCACCCGGGTGATGTAGGCCTTGATCACTCCCACCACATTATCGACCATCACCGGGCCGACGCCCAGGTTTGCGCAGGCGCTTCCGGCGATGGTGAAGCTGGAGGTGACGAACTTCTGGGTGCCGTGGATGACATCTAAAAACGCTCCCTGTGCACCTTCGGCAAGAACGCTCTTATCTTCCAGTATAGCGATATTGATCTCTCGCGAGACATCGGTGATCCTGTCTTTCAGCTTCTTTCCGATCTCCAGATACTCATCGATATAAGGAGCATATCTGACCACAGTGGGGTCGCCGCCCATATCCTGGATGGCCTTCTCCTTGCCAGGTGCTATCTCCTTGAGCTTGGCCTCCAGCAATGCGGGATCAGTGAGGTCTCCCATCTGGACCTCCTCGCGAGCGATCTTATCCACATAGGCAAACCCTATGCCGCGGTTTGTGGTGCCGATCTTCTCAGTCCTCGCCTTCTCACGCAGGCCGTCCAGTTCGATATGATAGGGCATGATGATCGTCGTCTTGGGGTCAATTCCTATATCGACCTTGATTCCCTCAGACTCCAGGGCCTGAATCTCATTCCAGAGGACGCGGGGATTGAGAACCACACCGGGGCCGATAAGGAGCCTGCGACCGAAGATCGCCCCGCTGGGAACCAGGTGGAGCTTGTACTTCTTCCCTCCTACGACCACGGTATGGCCGGCATTATCGCCTCCCTGGAAGCGAACAATGATATCGTAGTTCTCCGACAGCAGGTCTATTACCTTGCCTTTTCCCTCATCACCAAACTGCGCACCGGTGAGTATTGTAAACATACTCAGTGAATTGGCCGGTCACGTAGATAACCATTTTGATGGAAGTCATCCCTTTTTGCCGTCCAGGTGGCGGCAGACATATTCTGCTATCGCTTCGGTGATATCTATTCCCAGGGCCTCATGGATCCCTCTGCCGGATGGGGTCCCGTTCACCTCGATTGTGGTCAGGCCTTCTTTGCTCTCCAGCAGGTCGACGCCGCAGTATACAGCGCCGACAGCCCGGGCGGATCTCACTGCCAGCTCTTCCAGCTCCCGGGTTTTCGGGCAGGGGGTGGGATTGCCGCCGCGCGCCAGGTTGCTGATCCATTCTCCCGGAGGAGCATTGCGATAGATTGCCCCCTGGAGGCTGCCGTCCACCACAAAGGCCCGGATGTCGCGCGGGCTGCCGGTGGCCACGGCGATGAACTCCTGCAGGTAGACCAGACCATTGGCCTGGACTATCTTTCTCAGCCTCTCGATGTCCTGCCGCTCGCTGCTCTTCAAGAGGATGATGTCCCGGCCTTTATAGCCAAAAAGGGGTTTGGATACTGCTGCTCCAAAGGAATGCAGGGCCTCCTCTGCAGCCTCCGGGCTGGTGGTGACCACTGTCCTGGGGGTGGGAACGGATGCCTCATGCATTCTCCTGGATGTAGCATACTTGTTTGCCGCACTGGAGATGGCCTGTGGGGGATTGATGACTGGAACTCCCAGCTCCACCAGAGCAGTCAGGGCCTCGAAGCGAAAAGAGACATCGACCGCACCCCGCCTGCCCAGGTCGCGGACCAGCAGGGCATCCAGACTAAAAAGGTCGGTCCCGCCACATCTGAGATCCAGGCCACCGCTGATGCTGCATTCCAGCTCTGAGAAATCGAGGAATGTCGCATCCACCTGCCGCCGGAAAAATGAGGCCATCATGGCCTGGGCGGTCCAATCGTCACGGTCTGAGACCACGATTCCAACTCTCATGGTCGGAAGTTGGCGGCCGGATATAATATCTTGATCGCTCGGGGAGAAGGCGGGCGCAGGTGGATGTGCAGGTCCTGGGCCGGGCGGAGGCCACTATTCCTCTCACATTTTGTGCCTTTGCACCTCTATGGTGAAATCGGTATCCTTTGGCCTCACCACAAAGACGCAAAGGCACAAAGAAAAATTCTCTGCCACACATCACCCACATAATATGCAGATTCAGCTTCGCAGAAATGATCCCGAGCCCCGAGCTACGGTGCTGGGAGCCTGGAGAAGCTCTCCCGTGATGTGAAGAAGGCACCAAGCGAGGAGAAGCTGCTTGGGAATGGAGGTAGCAGCGAGGATGATCCTTATTTTGGCCGGTTGGATTGCCTGCTGAAAGGTATTGAGGAATTCTCCTTCCAGAGCAGGAACAGGCGTCCGCCAAAGGACCCGGTGAATGCTGTCCTCTCCTAAAGCATTCAGGACTACACAGAGAATTCACTCTTAGCTGTAAAATATTCTCGAGGCGGCGAAAGGTAAGAAAAATCACACGATATATTAGGAGAATTATTGGACGCAGCTTGAAGATACCCCTTAGTAAACTTTAAATATTTTTAATATTTATGTTCATTATCGAGGGAGAGACTTGAAACCGGTAATGAAATTCAATGCTCCTACCGATCTTGGGCTATGTATTTGGCCAAAATTCATCGCAGTCGTGTTCTTAACTGCTTTTTTATTCTCAGGCTCAATTAGCCTGTCTGATGGACATTGTGCGACGGATCTGGATACGTCGGATGAAGAGCTGACTTCTCAGCGATTCGAAGATTTGAGACAAAATCCCGAGGAGATGAGGGCCTTCTTTCTAACCATGCCTAAAGGAGGAGATATCCATAACCATTTAACCGGGGCTATTTATGCCGAACATCTGATAGATGAGGCAAATGCTCAAAATCTCTGCATAAATCTGGATAACTACACAGTCTCTTCCAATTATTGTGGATTGTATAATTCAGAACGGATAAATAATGCCTATTCCAACTCCAAGCTCTATGGCCAGATAGTTGATGCCTGGTCTATGAGGGACTCGGAGCTGCTTGATGAGAGCAAGCGTGACCATTTCTTCAATACATTTGGCGTCTTCGGAGGAGCAACGGGGAATACCAGTGCTATCCTGGCAAATCTCCGTTCTGATGCCTTCAGCGAGAATGTATCTTACCTTGAGATAATGACCGGTGCAGGCTCAGCCGCAGCCAACCTGGGCAGCAAGGCAGGATGGGATAACAATTTCTCCATATTCTACAGCAAATTGATCGACAAAGGCCTATTTTCCGTATCTCAGAATCTAAGCGATTATATTAATGATACAGAGAAAATTTCTTTAAACATTTTAGAGAATGAGGATGATCCAGGAAGGAATGTGACCGTCCGTTACATTCTATCAGCTACAAGGACTATGTCCAGAGAAAAGGTCTTCGGCCAGCTCGCAACCGCTTTTGACGCGGTCAATAGATCAAGTCTGGCAGTAGGAGTAACACTCTTGAGCCCCGAGGACAATTATATTGCCAGAGAAAATTATTCGTTGCAGATGAGAATGGTTCAGTTCTTACACAATATATATCCAAATGTGAATATAGCTCTTCATGCCGGGGAGCTAAATCTTGGGCTTGTGCCTACCGAGGACCTGCGATTCCATATCAAAGAGGCGATTGAGATTGGACATGCGTCAAGGATCGGACATGGGGTGGATATAATGTGGGAGCTGGACTCCGAGCAGATTTTGAAGGAAATGGCCAGGAATGGTGTGGCAATTGAGATCATGCCCGTCAGCAACGAGGTCATCTTGGGGATTTCTGGAGAAGACCATCCTTTTCCGGTATACTTTAGCCGCGGAGTGCCAGTAGTCCTTGCTTCGGATGATGCAGGTGTACTGCGAACTGATCTTAGCGAGCAATTTGTCATAATAGCTAGAGATTACCCGCAGATTAAGTACCATGACCTCAAAGAGTTTGTGAGGAATAGCATAGAATATAGCTTCTTGCAGGGGAGAAGCATTTGGCAGTCTAAAGGAGATTACTCTAAACTTGTTCCCGAATGCAGCGGCTGCCGTCCCGGAACCATTTCAATCAATTGCAGATGCAATGCCTTCCTGGATAGCAGTGAGAAAGCTCTAGTCCAATGGAAGCTTGAAGAAGACCTTGCGGCTTTCGAGGATAGATATGCAAAGGGAGTGCAAGACACAGGGTTTATCGTCCTCACCCGTTCAGATCCCTGTCCACCAGAGCGCCAGCATGCTCCCAGAATTTCGCAGTCTAAGATGGAGCGACAGATGCGTCCCGAAGCAATAAAAATCGATATTATCTGATCATATCGCATTTCCCCGAATTCCGAGCGTTCACTCTTTCTGAGAGGGGCTGGCTGCTATCAGGGCGATGAGAACGGCTCTCTATTCGGCCCCACCCTTCTTTTCGTAGACGTCTACGGAATAGGATATTTGTGAGGACTTTTTATTGCTGAGCCTTCAGGAATTCCCTTTGAGCAGCATCTGCTTCCGCCCGGGTCTGGTCGGCTTCTTTGAAGTTGCTGATCATCTCATCATGGCATTCCTGGGCCATTTGCGCGAAGTTGATCACCTGATTGTGGTAGCTGGACGCCTGATCCCGCAGGGATTGCGCCTCATCCAGGAGCTTTTTCATCTCTCCGGTCTTCTCAAGCTCCTCTCTTCTGGCATTAAAATCCGCCTGCAGGGCAGCTATTTTGTTGACCAACTGCTTCTCTTTGTCCGGGCTCAAAACCTCGGTCTGCTGCCGAAACTCCAGATAATCTATCTCCCGGCGCAGGTCGGTAATGGATCGCTCGCCGGCGCGGTGGTTGTCTTGCTGTTTTCGGATAAGGTCGACCTTTTTATAGAGCTGGCTGACCATCCCATTGCACTCATCCCGCTTCCTTTTGGACTGGGCCACATTCTTGTTGCATTCGTCCCGCAGCTTCTTGAAATCCTGTGCCCTGTCGATCAGCTCTTCTGTGGTTCGGTTCAGCTCATTTCGCCTGGCAGCCCATTTATTCGCCTCAGCATTAAGCTGCCTGGTACCATCCTTGAGGCTAAGGGACTTCTGCCCGAGTTCGCCTCTCACGTCATCCAGTTCTTTCAGCATTCCCCATGAGCCTCCTACTTAAGCCCGCGCAATCGGGCCTGGGTCCTACCGACATCTAAAACCCGGAATATATCCTGGCGGCCAGAGTAATGCAGTACGCAGGAAGATTTATAGTTTCTGTCAAAATTCGATATATCGATGAAAGATGATGACATAATGGGCATGAAATTCTCGCAAAGATTATCGCAGCTGAGGAAGAACGGCTGCTCCTCTTTTTCCTACCTCACGTTAGCGAACAGGTCGTTCTCATATTATTATCATCCTAAAGGTTATCTCGCATACCATGATTTTTTAAGGT
>JAXDAR010000061.1:0-22781 GCA_034679645.1 Methanothrix sp.
TCTTGGACTGAAAATAGATGTGGCTGTTCTCTTTGGGCTGAAATCCCAGGGCGATGAGGCTGAGGATGTACTCCTCGATGCCAAACTGTCTGCACCTCTCCCAGCTTATCCCCCGTACCGCATGGGCTTCCATATCGGCCACTGCAGCGAAGGCATCACCGCCCTGCTGCTGGTGCCAGATGATCTCATTCATCACCATCATGTGGCCGAAGTGAGCCCTGCCGGTGGGCATAAAGCCGCTCATGACGGCGAATGGCCGATGGCTTTTCATGGCCTCCAGCACGGCATCGTAGTTTCTGTGGCCAAATATTATCCTGCGCCTCATGTAGCGATGAGGATTCTCAAGCTGGGGAAGGATATCATCGAAGCTCGATATCCCAAACTCCTCAAAGAGCTTGGTGTAATCTTCCACATGAACTGCACCCCAGGGATCAAGCCTCGTTTCCATGGCCAAAAAAGGAGGGAACGCCTGTATATCTATCTTCTCATGCGTCTCACGGTATCATATCTCTGATATCCACACGGAAGGGACGGATCTCTGACAAAAAAATGCATATCCTTGGATAGAAGGCGGTTGTTCAGCTGCCCAAGCAATTCCCGCATGCTCGATGCATCAGCAGGATCAAAAGCATGGTCGGCAATAAATCGAATCCTGAAATACTCCCCCACCGCGGGGATCCTGCCACTTCTTTGAACTTGCCCAGCACTCTATTGAAGCTGCACACCAGTTTCCAGGAAAATGGCTCTCTGGCATAGCATATCTCCCAGATGGATGAACTATCCCATAAGCCTGCACATGCCACAATTCGATCACGCTTTCTGGCCACCCAGTAGTTCTCCCGACCGTAACCAGGAATGGCGCCAAGCCGGTGAAGAAAGCTCTCTGGAGTGTATGCATCGTTATGCATGTATCCGGCATTATAAGAATTGAGGAGATCTACTGCCTCTGGAAGGTCCTCCCATGGTGTTTTTCACCGTCCAGCCGATCCATCCTATAAGTTGCCCCTCCTCCTCGGCGATCATTACCTTCCAGTTGTCATACATCCTGTAGCGAGCGACAAAGTCGGTCTTTTTCGCCCCACGGCATAGCTCTCATCGCCCTGGGGGCATAGTCTCTCAATTTCCAGCATCATCCGACTGTCAGAGTCCTGAAAAGGCTGATGATAAGCATAGCCATCACCTGTCTTTGTCAATTCTTAATTCTTTATCATTATGTTATCGTCTTCATTATGTTTATACCTTGATCAATCCACCTCATACCGGTCAAATCAGTAACGATCGCATGGATGAAAGCCGGAACCTATCCTGTATCACTCACCCCATTTGTATTCATGCTATCTCACAGATGTGAACGCAAATGATAACTGTAATAATATAAATAATAATTTCTTAATATAATCTATCTTTCTCCATTACTTAATCCTTAACTCATGGCTGCAATTAGCCTCCTCCTGTGCCCGGCGCATTGCGATTACCATAGATCTGCATCTATGATTTAATGGATATAATATCTGATCATGAAAGGATGATGCCAACCGAGACTTATATCGATAGTATAATCTTATGCCATAGAAGAATATCACACCTCGAAATAAACTATTTATATCATAAGGTATTTGTTATATACAAAAATAGAATGAGGTCATTATGAGACAATTCTCAGTGAAAGTTTTGGATGATGCCGACCGGGAGTTCGTAGAGGTGCTCCGCGAGCTTGGCATTCCCAGAAATGTGGCCAGCATGATCACCTACCTGGCCAATGTGGAGGAGGCCACATCAAGGGAGATTGAGATCGGATCCAACCTCCGTCAGCCCGAGGTGAGCATTGCCATGCGCACTCTGCGCAATAACAACTGGGTGGAGGAGAGGGAAATTAAAAAGGATGGCAAGGGAAGGCCGATGAAGGTCTACCGGCTGACCATATCCCTGGGCGATATCATAAAGCACTTCGAGGATGAGAAGCGAAAGGAGTCCGCCAAGACCCTGGAAAGCATTGAAAAGCTCAAGGAACTGAGCAGAGGCTTAAGCGTCACTCCCTGATGGACAGATGATATTTGCAGCCAGATAGACCGCCTTGTCTGGCTGTAGCTTCTGAGTTCGTTTAATAATAGACTGTCTAAATGAGACGAGATGGCGCTTTGGACATCCCATCTCTGGAGCATTCAACAAAGCCTATTTTTCTACTTCTCCTCTTCCTCTTAAATCATCCAGGTTCTCTTCCATGAGCTTCTTGCTTTTGATCTCTTCTTTTTTGCCGCCCTTTCTTTCCGCATTTCGCTTCTTAAAGTCAGCCAAGAATCTCACCACATCTCATAAGGAATGGGATGGATAATTAAGCTTTCCATCACATTTCAAATTCAAAGTTCAAAAGTTCAATTCGCCTAGCTCTGTAGACCCACTGATCGTATATCCCCCAGGGATCACGATTGTCCATCACCTCTCCCCGCCAGCCTGCCGGCTCCAATTCCATCGCGATGAGATCCGCCTCCTTTTGGGAGTAGACGGTATAGAGAATCTCCTTTTCGGCCAGGGAGGCAGAGGCAAGAAGTATCTGCCTCCACAGAGGCCAGTTGGAGTCATCGATCAGCCCCACCATGAAGCCGAGCACGGTATGAAAGGGCCTGCCGGAGAAAAAGCATGGCAGGAGCCTGGCATCCAGTACAAAGGATCTCCTGGGTTCCATCTGTCCCTTCTTCAGGGCCAGGCAGAGTTCACAGCAATCGGAGTCCATGGCCAGTGGGGCCAGTCCCAGGCGAATGAGGGCCTGGGTGGCCAGTCCGTTGCCGCAGCATATCTCCAGAATAGAATCCTCCTTGGTGCAGGTGAGGTTGGGCTTTAAGAGGTCGACCAGCCTTGCTATCCTATCCTCTGCATAATGCAGCTCCTCTGCTCTGACACAGCTCTCGCAGAGCAGCTCATCTTTCAGGGCGGTGGCATAGTACTCGATCAGGGCAGGGAGAAAGTCGCACTCATCGATCTTGATCGTCTCCGTTCCCTCCGATCGGAACCGATCGGCAGCATCCAGTACCACCCTCTGCCCGGAATACCGGTCGGTCAAAAGCAGCCAGAAGTCCTCGGGACCGGAGATGTGAAGGGCAATGCCGATGTCTGTAAGCTGGATGGAGCGGTCCCAATCCACTCCCTCCTCCATGATCTGTCTGGTCACCGGCAGGTCGAGCAGATCCCGCAGGGACTCTTCCGCCAGAAATATGCTCTCCTCCTCGTCCAGATCAAGCAATCGATTAAGCAGCACAGGAATTGATTCCCTGCCCCAGGAATATTAATCTTCTCCGTGCGGGCCCGCCACCTGGCCCGCAGTTTCCGCTGCCAACAGCCGCCTGCCGGAACAGATATATTATATTCCTGTTAAAATGGGTGCGTTTGAGACTGGTAGACCTTCCGGGAGTTGGCCCTCGCTTAAAAGAGCGCCTCAAAGAGCATTATGGGGATGAAGAGAAGGCCCTGCAGGCGGTGATGGAGGGGGACGTTCCGGGCCTGTGCAGGGTTCTTAGCGAACGCCAGGCTCTGCAACTGGTGCAGTATGCCCGCGCCCGAAAGTTCAATGTCTCTCCAGAGGAGTTCCTGGCTACCGATGAGGCGGTGCGAATCTACTCCCAGCTGATCTCCCGGCTGGCCGGTTTTGCCCACACCGATTACGCCCGGCTGAAGATCGGAATCCTCTTTCCCTCCTCCTCCCGAGAGCTGATAGAAGAGAACCGTAACGCTGCCGCCCGCTCTCTGCAGATGGCTCAGCGGATGGAGGGCCTGGGCATAGATGAGCAGCTTCGTTTTATCCGCCCATTGCGGGAGAGGCCAGCGTCAAGGGTCAGGGAGAGGGCTCTTGTCGCCAGCAGCGCGGAGGCCTTCCAGAATCTGAAATCCCGTGGCCTGGACAGACTGATCGATCTTCATCTTGCGGAGAGCCCGCAGGAGCTGCTGGCCCTTGCCCGGAGCTACAGCGTGGTCAGTCTGGTAGGCGAGGAGATGGGGGATGCGGAAGGAGTGGAGAGGGCGGAGTCTCTGGAGGAGTGGTACCTGGTTCCAGAGGCGGTTTTGGGATTCTATAAGGAGAACATGGAAACCCTGCTCGCTGCGGTGAAGGCGGCATCAATGCTTCAGGCGGCGGAAGTGGAGAGCTTTAATGGCTGGGAGGATTTCAGTACCCTGATTTGCAGCCTGAGCGAGGAGAGCGATCTGGAGGGGGAACGTCTGAGCAGACTGGCCGCCCGGCTGGAGGGCTGCGTGGACCGGGCGGCAGCCGCCGCCAATGAGGAGCTGAAGAAGAGGATCGAGAACAGCTCTCTTGTCCTGGAGGGGACGGACCTCTTGCAGGTGATGAGCCGGGGAGAGGGCATCCAGGAACTCTTCGAGGTCCGGATGAAAGGAACATATCAGGAGGTCTTGAATGAGGCCAGGGAGAGGGCCAGAAAGGATCTGGACCTGAAGGGAGCGGAAGAGGTCTGGCTGGATGAGATATTTTCCTCTTCCGTCAGCTATCCCCTGGAGCTAGACCGTGGAGCATTGCGATCCTTTGAACAGGAGCTGCGCAGCCGGATGGAAGAGAGGGGCTTGAAAGCAAAAAGAGAGCTGGCCCGGGGTCTGGCGGAGGAGAGGATTCGGGCGGAGGAGCTGGTCCATCTTCTGATGGAGTTCGATTATTTCTATGCTCTGGGTAGATTTGCCCGGAAGGAATGCCTGCGCTTTCCCGAGATCGTGGAGGAGACCGGCCTTTGTTTTCAAGGGGGAAGAAACCTCTCCTTAGAGCAGCCGGAAGAGGTGAACTACTGCCTGGGCGGCGGCGCAGGCGAGCCCCCTGAGAAGGTGGCCCTTCTCAGCGGCGTGAACTCCGGCGGCAAGACCTCTCTACTGGACCTGATCTGCCAGATAGTCATCCTGGCGCAGATGGGCCTGCCCGTGCCCGCTGAAGGCTGCCGGATAAGCCTCTTCGAGCAGCTTTACTACTTCAGCAAGAGCCGGGGCACCCTCTCCGCCGGAGCCTTCGAGACGGCGATGAGAAAGTTCGCTGTGGTGGAGAACGAGAAGAGAAAGCTGGTCCTTGCCGATGAGCTGGAGTCCATAACCGAGCCGGGAGCCTCGGCACGCATCATCGCCTGCATGCTCGACGAGCTGAACCGCAGAGACTCGGCCGCGGTCTTCGTCAGCCACCTGGCGGAGGATGTGCGTCGTTTCTCGGAAACCTCAGTGCGGGTGGATGGGATCGAGGCGGAGGGGCTGGATGAGAACAACCGTCTGGTGGTCTCTCGCAGCCCGCGCTACAACTACCTGGCACGTAGCACTCCCGAGCTGATACTGGACCGGCTGGCCCGAACCACCGGGGGGCAGGAGAGGGATTTTTATGCCCGCCTCCTGAGGAAGTTCAGGTGATCTTTTATATTCTTGAGTTAACCTATTTGATATGGAAGTCTGGCATATAGTCGTATTCTGTATCCTCCTGTTCCCCCTGTTCCTCGCCGCCAACTACCTCCTGGTAAAGAAGATGGCCGCGGAGAGGAGGCTGCGCGACGACCGCCTGGAGAGAGCAGTCTCGGATAGCGTGAGGGAGAGCTATGCCGGAAAAGGGCTGCCAAAAGAGAGCTGGCCCAAGTACAAGGCGGCAAGGAAGAGGAGATAATCCCCAGCGGCTATTGACCGTGGTTGGGATCATTCCGACCGACAGGTATATAGTCCGGAAACGGGCTTGGTAAATGGCTTCATTGCAAAAAGAGATAAAATATTGGAAATGATTTGAAATCGCAGAGGCAGCACCTCCACTCGCCCTCAAGTGGGCAATAAGGAGGCAGCTCCCTTAACGAGACGGAAAAATCTGAGACGATTTTGATGGCGACCTCATCAATTCGAGAAGAACACCATATTCGTTTAAGCCTCTGCATCTCGCGGGCAGGCCTCCAGAAGGCTCTTGCCGCAGATGGACTTCATCTTGTTTTCAGATTAGAGGGACTGAGGGGAAGGGTCAATGAGATGCAATCGTGATCGGACTTGCCCTCATGAAGTCATAATTCGAACTAACTGCATTCATTAAGCCACATCCATGAAGCTGCAATGCTCCTTCGAGATCCCCCTCTAAACCGACCTAAGGGCTGGATGCCCTGATCAATAAGAGGCATTAAATGTCATTTGGAAATCTGAATATCATAGACCCGCTATTGCGGGCGATCGCTATAGAAGGATATACCACCCCCACGCCGATACAGATGCTGGCCATACCCCCATTGCTGGAGGGAAGGGATCTGTTGGGGATCGCTCAGACGGGAACGGGAAAGACGGCGGCATTCGTCTTGCCCATACTGCAGAGAATGTCAGCCGAAAGGCGAGCCTGCCGGCCGGGATCACCGCGGGTGCTGGTGCTCGCCCCCACCAGAGAGCTTGCCGCCCAGATCGGCCAGAGCTTTGCTGCCTACGGCAAGTTCCTCCGCTTCAAGCATCTGGTCATATTCGGCGGCGTCCGCCAGGGGCCGCAGGTGGGTATGCTCTCCCGCGGTGTCGATATCCTGGTCGCCACTCCCGGCAGACTCCTTGACCTGATGGGCCAGGGCTACATAGAGCTGAAAGGAGTTGAGTTCTTCGTCCTGGATGAGATCGACCGGATGCTGGACATGGGCTTCATAAGGGATGTGAAAAAGGTGGTCTCAGCTCTGCCGGAGAAGCACAGCTCCCTATTCTTTTCCGCCACCCTGACCGGTGAGACAGGGGAGTTTGCCCGGAGCCTTCTAGACGATCCGGTGTGCGTAGAGGCTTCTCCCTCGGCGAGCACTCTGGACTCGATCGATCAGCAGGTATTCTTTGTCGATCAGAACTCCAAGAACTCCCTTCTGCTCGATCTCCTGAACAAAGAGGACATGAAAAGGGTCCTGGTCTTCGCCCGCACCAAGCACCGGGCGGACAGAGTGGCACAGATGCTGGCCAAGAACAGGATCCGGGCAGATGCCATTCACGGCAGCAAGTCGCAAAACCAGCGCACTAGGACCATGGAGAGATTCCGTTCCGGCCAGATAAGGGTGCTGGTGGCAACCGATATCGCCGCCCGGGGCATAGATATCGATGATATCACCCACGTGGTGAACTACGACCTTCCCAATGAGCCGGAGAGCTATGTCCACCGCATCGGCCGCACCGGGAGAGCAGGAGCTAGCGGCAATGCATTCTCTTTTTGCTCTGCCGAGGAGCGCAGCTTCTTAAGGGATATCGAAAGGCTCACCAGGGAGAAGATAGAGGTTAGAGAGCATAAGTATCATTCTCCCCAGGCAAAGGCTGCAGTCGGCGCAGCTGCAAAGCCCCGCCCCCCTAACAGATCAGGGGGCAGCCGGGTCCGGCAGAGATCGATCGAAAAGAGCACCGGCAAACAGGCCAGCGCTCATAGCATTTCCCACCGGGCACTGATAGCTAGCTGATCGGGCTGGCCCCTCTGGAGGATAATCGATCCTTATTTCTCCCTATTTTTTTTAGTTGGGGGGGCTGGATTGGATTGAATCATATTGATGAGCAATCCCGCTCACAACTCAGTCCTTGAATGCCCCTTTTCATATTGAGCCCGAACTCTGCTCTCGCTTTAGCTCCTCCGCCCTGGCGAAGGAGGAGTCTGCCTCTTCCGTTCTCTGCAGAGCTTCAAGGACCAGTCCTCTGTTATACCACACTCCAGTCAGATTGGGATCGAGGCGCAGGGCTTCGTCATAAGCCTCTAAAGCCTCATCAAACTTTCCCAAGCCGGCGAGAACATTGCCCTTGTTGCCCCAGGATTCAGCAATGCCAGGATCGAGGCGGATGACCTCTTCGAAAGCCTCTATGGATTGGTTGTATCTACCCAGAATGGCCAGAGCATAGCCTTTATTCTGCCAGGCTTCGACATGTTCTGGATCGAGCCACAGGGCTTCGTTGTAAGCTGCCAGAGCCTCTTCATACCGGTCGAGCTTATTGAGCGCATTGCCTTTATCATTCCAGGCATCGACATTGTCGGAATCCAGGCGGGTGGCTTCCTCATAAGCCTTCAGAGCTTCATCCTCCCTGCCCAGGCATTCCAGGGCTTTGCCTCTGTAATGCCAGGCACCGGCAAATGCGGGATTCAGGCGGATAGCCTCGTTGTTTGCTTCCAGAGCATCTTCGCACCTGCCCAGGCTTAGAAGGGCTGCGCCTTTGCTGGCCCAGGCCAGGGTGGAGTTGGAGTCAAGGGCGATCGCCTGCTCAAAGGCCTGCAGCGATTCATTGTATCTGCCCTGGCCGGCGAGATCGGTGCCATTATCCAGCCACTCCTCGGCCGTCGGCTGACAGGGCAGGGACGGCACCAGCGTCAGCAGAAAAATTAAAGCAGCAAATATCATTCTCATGGATAAAAATATCCGGTGAAAAGAACATATACTTATCGCATTCGAATTTAAGTGGTACGATTCCGCAGTGAGCGCTCTGTGCAGGAGCAGATATCAGGATGTCATGCTCATCATTGCCATGATGCTTGCATTCTCAATGCTGATGATCATATCCACCACCAGCATCTGAAAGCAAGATAGTGCTACTCTGGTGCCTTATTAGAGGCATAGACCGGCCCGAGCCGTTCTTCTATCTCCTCCAGGGTCAGCGTCTCCTGCTCGCCGCTGGACATGTCTCTTAATATCAGTCTCCCTGAATCCAGCTCCGCTCTTCCCACGATCACCGCATATCCAGTCCCTGCTGCGGATGCGGCCTTGAGCTGGGCCTTCATGCTTCTGCCCATTACATCCAGTACGGTGGGAATTGACCTTCGCAGCGAGAGGGCTATTTTTGCAGCATCGGTCTTGACATCAGGGGAATAGACGAGGAATAAAGGTGCAGCGCTCTTTTGTTCCATCCGGGCAATCTCCATGATCCGGTCGAATCCGAGGCCGAAGCCGGTTGAGGAGATCTCTTTCCCTCCGAAGAGGCTGGCCAGTTCATATGTCCCGCCGCCGCAGATCTGGCGCTGCGCTCCCAGGCCTTCGGCATAGATCTCAAAGACAGTTCCGGAGTAGTAGTCCAGTCCCCGCACGATCTCAAAATCGATCTGGAAGTCCACCCCATAGGCCTGGAGAAGATCCACAGTCTCCTGGAACTCATCCAGCCGGAGCTGAGAGCTGACTGCCCTTGCGGTGCGAGCGGACTCCCTACCACGGGCCTGCATATTGCTCTCGGGATCGACTGCGGTCATCCTTCCGGAATCCTCCTGGGGCTCTATCGACTCGATGTCCCTGGCGATCTCTCTGGCCTTATCCAAAGCGGCAGTGCCTTTGAGATCAATCAGCTCCAATAGCCCCAGGTCTCCTTGATCCAGATCCTCCAGCAGCTCCGCCAGAAGAGCTCGCTCCTTTTTGTCGATCATCCTCATCGCTTCTGCTCTCTTGCTGGCCTCGATCCTCTCCAGAATTGCCCTTACGAGCCCCAGATAGCCGAGGTGGATCTCTCCTCTGATGCCCACGCTCCTGATCAGTTGATCGGCCAGGGCGATGGCCTCCGCCTCTGAATCCGGTCTGGCTCCACCGATCAGCTCTGCTCCCAGCTGCCAGAACTCCCTGAACCGTCCTTTCTGGGGGCGCTCGTAGCGGAAACAGTTGCCGAAATAGTAAAGCCTCAGGGGCTTGGGCGAGTTTTGCAGTTCGGATACGTACAGGCGCATGACAGGTGCAGTAAGCTCAGGTCGCAGAGCGATGTCGCGCCCGCCCTTGTCCTGGAATACATAGATCTCCTCCAACACTGATGCCCCGGATTTCTCCGTGAAGAGCTCAAGATGCTCAAAGGTGGGGGTAGCTACCTCCTGATAGCCCCAACGCTCGAGAACCTCTAGCATTGCTTTTCGCGCCAGGCCCCGCTTCCGGTTCTCTTCAGGAAGGAAGTCCCGCGTTCCTCTCGGTCTCTGGATGATGGTCATATCGAGAGAAGGGTAGACATAAAATGCCCTTATAGTTTGTGATTCAAAAAAGAAGAAAATGAGGGGAACTACTTCAGTTTCTCTTCCACCTCAGATGGACAGACGATGATCTGCACCGGCCTGATCACAATATTGGAGGTGGCGGTGGCACTTCCCCCTTTCACCGTATTTATGGCGCTGACGGAGATCCCGCTGACGTCTATTACCATATTATTGCCCAAAGACGCCGCCGATCTGCTCCGGTTCGCATTGCTATTGTATTCCCCATCGCTGTTCAATGCATTATCCACAACGCTCTCGATATTATCCGCTGCAGCATTGCCTTCATACCAGGATAACGGTCCGTCATCAGTCTCCTGGCCGGTGACGCTGATCTCCAGGGAATTGGAGAGGCCCTCGGACTCCGGATCACCGTTCTGGCTGCCATCATAGACAATCTCCCTCTCCTTTTGGCCATTTATCGCCGTCAGATCTGTTACTGCTCTCTTTGAGTCCGCCTCATTCAAAGCGATCTCTTCCCTGGAAGGCTGCGACCTGGGCAATAGTGAGTCCGGACCAAGTCCCGATACATGTCGCTCTGACCAGGGGAGGGTGATCGTCTCTCCCTGTACCCTGAACTTCCCCATAGCGCTTCCATGTGATTGATCCAGAGTGCCTGAGAGGGACTTTTTCATCTCCTTTTGCAGATCGGGTAGATCTGCCGCCGATCCTGCTGCATTGAGCATAAGGCACAGGCAGATAAAAATCGCCCCCACCAGCATGAGGCCAGTGGGCCTTAGCATATTGTTCATGTTCCGTCCTTCAGGTCCCGTGACCCAGATTTACTGTTGGTTGGTGACGATCTTCACATTGTTGGTGGCAATAGCGTTTCCAAAGGCCATGGCCTCCCTATTTCCTACTCTGATCTGCTCCATATTGACCTTAAGACAGCATTCCTGGCAGGCAGCTCCCGGGCTATTGCAGCATTCGCACTCCCCGGAATCCTGATTCTTCTTGATCACCAGGTTATTGGTGGCTGTGGTCAGTGGCGATCTGGGCCTGATGCCACCAAAGGCCAACGCCCTGTCATTTCCAACGGTCAGGCTGTCGAAGTTGGTGTTTGCAAACTCGGGGAACTGGAAGGCAGAAGACTCCGACTCGAATATACCGCCCTGCTTCCCCAGAATATCCATTGCGCCACAGGAACCAATGCCCTGAGCCAGAACAGGAACCGATAGCATCGCTATGGTCAATACCAAAAGTACTCCCATTTGCCTAATAATTTCACCCCATTATCCTTTTAGGATATAAGCAATTAGTCACTCGATGATATTTATACGTTCTGGTGGTTTTTGCATGAAAAAGCTAGATTTATAGAGATATTCTATTTGAGACAATTTTACAATAGGTATGCACCAGCGATAATATGCCGCCTTTTTGCAAATATAATAATTTTTGAAGCAAGTGTGGGGGCAGAGCGAGAGTATCTACACTCAGGGAAAAACAAAGCTAAAGGCAGTCCGCTCTCCTGTCGCTCAGGTTCCGCAGGGGCTTTCGGTGAAGCTCTTCTCGAAGACCTCCCTCTCCGCTGCCACTTCGGCGAAGATCTGAGCCTCGAAGTGCTCGATCTGAGTGTCCTCATCCAGCCAGGCATCCACCGGCAGGCCGGCTTTGATGCAGGTCTGGCCCAGGAACTCCAGGGAATCAAAACCCCATTCCACTGCTACCTGGGGCAGGAGGAGACCGGAAAACGGCCCTTTGGAGACTATCAGGCCGTCCCTTCCCACCTGAATCCTCTCCGGCAGGTTCTTCTTGGGCCCGGTGTAGGGCTCGGGCCTGGTGAGGATGGTGACCTCCAGCTCAATCCTCTTCAACTCGCCCGGTCGCAGGCCGGGGAATCGCGGGTCGCGAAATCCGGCATTGATCGCTGAGTCCACAATCGCCCGGCCAAGGGGCAGGACCGGCTGGGGGTAGCCTATGCATCCCCGCAGGTCTCCATCCTCATGCAGGGTTACAAAGACCCCCCGCTTCTGGGAAAAGACCGGCGGCAGACCTTCCGCAGCCAGAGGCTCCTTCGTTTCAATATAGTGGGCCAGGGCGCTCCTGGCTAAACGGACGGCAACTCTTCCCTCATCCCTAGTGAGCATGGCTATTAATAGGCCTGGAAGATATTAAAGAGTTATGAGGGCAGGGCGTTCCAAACCTAGCGCCAGTTTATGCTGTTCCAGTGCTCGTACTCGTGCTCCCAGTTGTCCTTGTTCATGCGCACCAGCTCTTTGAAGTGAGAGCGATTGCCTTCCTGCACCTTTCTCTGCTCGACATACTCGCGCTTGGTGTGGATATCATCGACCAGGGCCCGGCCCAGATCACGGGCCGTTCTCTCTCCCTCTTCCAGGGCGACGGGACCCTTGCTCATCTCCACTCCTGCACTGCCGGTGACGAAAGCGCCGAAGGTGACCATCAGGCGGTCCAGGTAGCCTGTTACCTGATCATAGTTGCTGCCGCCGGTGGCCAGGTTGCAGCAGTACTTTCCGGTCAAGAGCTGGCAGTGTACTGCATCCGCCATCCGGTCGATTAAGGTCTTCAGCTGGGCGGTCACAGTATGGAAGTAGTTGGGCGAGCCTATCACCAGGCCGTCCGCCGCCAGGATCTTCTCGTACAGCCCCTGAAAGTCGTCTTTGTGAACGCACTTGCCGGTCTTGAAGCAGGCCTGGCAGGCATTGCAGTACTTGATATCAAGCTTGCATACATCAATCATCTCTATAGCGGCGCCGCTCTTCTCTGCCTCATCCAGTGCCGCTTGAACCAGCTTCAGTGTTGTGCTCTTCGAGCCTCTGGGGCTTGAACAAATTCCCAGTATCTTCATTTTTATTTTCCTCCAATATCCATTCCGGTTATGTCCGCAAATCAGTCAACGTCTCCCTGACGTAATCATTCTCCTCTATCAAGTGATCACCGCCCTCCTGAACACCTGCCACGCCACCAGGAACATAACCGCAGCAAATCCCATCAGGGCCAGGAAAGAGACGATCAGATCGTTGCTGGTGTAGACATAATGAATGCCAATGGCATAAAAGTCTCTGCCGACGACAAAGTAGCGCACTCCATTAACCAGATGGGTGAGGGGATTGAATTGGGAGAGGAACCGGACCGGCCCGGGAAAGGCATCGATTGGGTAGAGTGCATTGCTGGCGAAAAAGAGGGGCAGAGTGAGCAGGGTGATGACTGCCTGCAAACCCTCTGGAGTCTCCATGCTCATGGAGATGGCGGAGGAGAGAAAGAGAAATCCCAGAGAGAATACGCCCACAAAAAGCAGTACACCCAATACAGCTCCTGCCTTCTGGAGCAGGGTATATTCGGGGAAGAATCTGACCCCTATCAGCAGGCCGAAACCCATGATGACCATGACCTGAATGAAGGACTTGGTGACTCCTGAGAGGCCTATACCCAATATGATGTGGTTTCTGGGCATCGGGCTGGCCAGGAACTCTCTCATCAATCCCCAGTTCTTATCAAATAGCAGGGTGATCCCTCCAAAGAGGCTGGTGAATAGGGTGGTGAGGGCGATAACCCCCCACCCATGAATGTCAGATAAGATACCGTCATCACCCCCGGGGGCACAACCATCCCCGCCTCAAGGCGGCTGAAGTTGTTGGACATGGCCGCCCCGTAAAGGGCCATCCATAATGCAGGCTGCAACAGGCTGGCCACCAGCGCCACCCTGAAACGAACGAACCTGAGCATATCGCGCCAGTAGATGGTCAAAAACTCGGATGACACTGCCTACCTCCTTCCTTTCGGCTGGATTCGGTGCAGCTTCTCCGCCCCGGCATCTGTGATATCTCTACCGGTGTAATGGATGAATACGTCATCCAGTGTTGGCTTTTTCAGATTTACGCTGACGATATCAATGCCATTTTCTTTGATAAGGTTCATAATGATGGGAAGGCAGTGCGTTCCATCAGCACTGATGGTAACCACCAGCCCCTCACCTGTTGCCCTCACCCCCCTGACGGCATTCAAACCCTGCAGAAGCTTCTCTGTGCTCCCATCATCGCTGGTGTTCAGGTAGATCATGTCATTTCCCAGGGCATCCTTCAGATTTGCCGGATCGCCGGAGGCGATGATCTTGCCATGATCCATGATATCAATCCAGTCGCTGACCTGATCAGCCTCGTCCATATAGTGGGTGGTCAGAAAGATGGTGGTTCCGGAGTCGTTTACCATACGGATATAATCCCAAAGCCGCCGTCTGGTCTGGGTATCAAGGCCTATGGTCGGCTCGTCCAGAAATAGCACTGCCGGTCGGGTCATCAGCCCTCTGCCGATCTCCAGGCGGCGCTTCATTCCCCCGGAAAGGTGGCGGGTGCGCACATCTCTTTTGTCTTTCAGCTCCACCAATTGGATGATCTCCTCTATCCTCTCTCTTCTCTCCTGCCCGGGCATGGAATAGATTCTGCCATGCAGTTCCAGGGTCTCCCAGACGGTAAGATCGCGATCCAATGTCTCATCCTGAAAGACAATGCCGATAGACCTGCGGACATTTTGAGGTTCTGTGGCCAGATCATACCCAGAAATGATGGCATTACCCTTCTGAACCGGGAGCAGTGTGGTGAGGATGTTGATTACTGTGCTCTTTCCCGCGCCGTTAGGGCCCAGAAGGGAGAATATCTCCCCTTTGCGGACGAAGAAGCTGACACTATCCACTGCTTTGAAGTTGCCATATCTGTATTCGAGGTTCTTCACCTCTATGATCTTATCAGCCATTTTATCCCATTCTCGTTCTCTGAGAATTTATAGATGCTTCAAAGGGGATAGCAGGATTCTGATTTTGGTCTAAAAAAGGTTAAAGCGGAGGATCAGATAGGGGCTCCCTGTACTGTCCTCAGTATTGTCTGGCCATGTAGGTGCGCTTTTCTGTCACCTTGCCGCAGACGACGCAGGCTGCGAGCGAGAAGCTCTGATACTGGGGCTCGCCCAGCATGTTCGCACCAACCTGGTCCTCGAGACTGTGGCCGCACTCCTCCTCACCGCACCAGGGGACCAGGGCCACCCCTGACCCGGTCTGGCTCCTGGCCTCGTCGATGCTTGCCGCCTCCCTAAGGAGGGAACTGGCAAATCCCTCCGCCCTCTGATAGAGAGCCGCCTGCAGCTTCTCCGCTTCTTTTATCAGGGCTCGGGCCAGCCCGTCCCCGGGCAGAGCGAGCTTCACTCCATCCCGGCGCACCACTGTCACCACTCCTTTCTCAACATCCCGCGGTCCGACCTCCAGGCGGATGGGCACCCCTTTCATCTCCCACTTGTAGAACTTGGCACCAGGCCGCTCGTCGCTGGTGTCCAGCTTCGCCCGGATGCCTGCCTCTTGCAGGGCCCTCAACAGATCCCGGCTGACCTCCAGCACCTTCTCCTTGTCGCCGAGGAGTATGGGCACAATGGCCACCTGAACCGGCGCTACCTCCCAGGGCAGTGCCAGGCCTCTATCATCCCCGTGCACCGATATGAGGGCGGCAATGCAGCGCTCAGAGATGCCGTAGCAGGTCTGATTGATCAGCTTCTGCTCCCCCGCCTCATCCTCATAGGTTATCTCATATGTCCTGGCGAAGGTGGACCCCAGATGATGGGCGGTTCCCACCTGCAGCGTCCGGCCGTCGGGCATGATCACATCGATGGCCGTGGTATAGTCAGCGCCGGGGAACTTATCCCAGCTGGGGCGGCGGCTCACCAGGAAGGGTATGGCCAGGCGGCGATAGAACTCCGAATACCTCTTGATCGCCTCTTCCACCTGCTCTGCCGCCTCCTCCCAGGTGGCATGGGCGGTATGCGCCTCTTTGAAAGAGGTGATCTCCCGCAGGCGTATCAGGGGCCGGGTGTGCTTGGTCTCATAGCGGAAGGTGTTCACTATCTGGTAGATGCGCAGTGGCATATCGGCATGAGACCTTATCCAGAGCTTGAACATGGGGTAGATGGCCGTCTCGCTGGTGGGACGGAGGGCGAGCTTGACATCCAGGGGAGTGGTCCCGCCGCAGGTCACCCAGTAGACCTCCTCCTCGAAGCCCTTGATATGCTGAGCCTCCTTCATGAACTCGTTCTCCGGGATCATCAGGGGAAACAGAGTCTCCTGGTGATCGGGATCCAGCAGCTCCCGGATGATGGCGTAGACGTTCTTCTTGATGGCGAAGCCGAAGGGGAACCAGACGCACATTCCCTTCACAGGGTAGCGATTGTCGATGATCTCTCCAGTCATCAGCAGCTCGTGGTACCACTGGCTGAAATCCTCTTTGGGGGGGAGCTGAGCGCTCTGTCCGCCGGCCCCTCCCTTGCTCTCCTTCTTTGCGGCATTCTTTACCGAATCCGTGCCTTTGTCCTCTTTATCTGGATATGTCATGCGACCCTCGATATGATAAAGGGGGTGATAAAAGTTTCAATGGCAGCGGCCAAAAAGAGCAGAGGCGTGATCCAGCGGAGGAGGAAACCAATTGCCCGTCTCACCTCACCGGAGAGGTCCGTCTTCTCTTTGAGCAGGGAGAGGGCGAGCAGATGGCCTAAACGCAAGCCAATGGCGATGCTCAGCAGGACCACGGGAAGCTCGATGATGCCGTGGGGCAGAATGCCCGCCGCTAAAAAGAGCCATCCCTCCCGTTCCACCGCGCTATAGCCCACTATTCCCAGGAGAAAACCATTGCTGGTGGCGACCATCATGGGAAAGATGCCCAGCCCCAATCCCAGGAGGATGGCCGTGGCCGAGGCGAGGAGGTTTTTCAGGAATATGATCATCATTATCATTAGGGGTGGCTGCTCCAGGATCCATGCCAGCATCTCCAGCTCCTCTGTCCAGCCCGCCGCGAACTCGGGGTCGTACTGGGCGGTATAGTAGCCCATGACGGCGGTGAGGGCGAAGAGGAGGACGGAGATGATGACATAGATGTATATCGACTTCAGATAGGCGGCATCGTCCTTTACAGACATGATAAATTCCCACCAGGTCACCTTTTTTTACCTTATTTAACTTGTGGGATCGCGAAGGAGAGGAGGATGAAAAAAGCGGTCTCCGCGAGGACGCAGAATGCCGCCGGGAGCCCTGCCGCCGGACCGAAGAGGAGAAGAGATACCGCTGCTGCCAGACCCAGGTTCTTGAACGAGCCCAGAAGGATACAGGATATGGCCCGGCTGCTGTTCAGACCGGCATATCTGGCCAGGATGAATAGCGCCGATCCCAGGGCAAAGGTGCGGGCGATGGAGATTCCGGCCACCTCCCCCCAATCCGTCCACAGGGCCCCCTGATTCAGGCCGATCACAGTGTATGTGACCAGGAAGAAGCCCAGGTTTATGGGAAGGACGGGTCTGACCGGAAGCAGTCGCACCAGCCTGGAGGCAAGAGCGGGAACGAGGATCAATACAATGGAGATCTGAAGCAGATAGAGGGGGCTGATGCCTGCCTGGCGGGAGAAGAGGTAGATGATCAGGGGCATCAACAGGAGTGATGCCAGGTAGGAGAGGACCTCTCCGCATAGAGAGAGGCTCATGTCCCCTTTCAGGATGCGGGTCATGGGCAGCACGGCCACTGCAGGCGGGACCGCGGCCATGATGATGAAACCCTGCCGGAGGGATTCGTCAGCCAGACTGCAGCTTAAGAGAAGTATCAGTCCGCTCAAAAGGCCGTAGTTCAGGAGAATGCCGGCGATCCCGCTTTTCACAGAACCCGAGGACCTTATCTCCCTGCCTAAATCGACCTCGGTCAGGGAGAAGGCCATCATGACCATGAGCGCCGGAGTGACGAAAGCCTCGGCAGATTCTGCCGGGCCGGGCAGCAGCAGTCCGAAGAGAAGGGAGAGGACGAGGACCAGGGTGGAGTTTTCGATGAGATCTAAAATCCGCCTCTTTGTGCTCATCTTCAGCCGGCTGCTCCTATCCCGCTTCCCAGATAGTAGATGCCGAATAGGACCAGGAAGATGCCGCATAACCCCAGTATTCTTCTATAATTCTCCTGAGAGAGGAGGCTTTTTCCCCTCTCCAGGCTGCTGGAGACGAGACGATACCAGCCGAAGTCGGCGCTCCAGTGGCCGATCATGAATATTGCCGCCACCATCAGGCCGGCCTCAAGGCCCGATATGATAAGGGCGCTGCCCACGGAGAGCCACCAGATCCAGAAGTAAGGATTGGCCGCGCTGGTGAGCATCCCTGCCAGATAGGGATTGGTGCAAGAGCCCTTCTCCTCAGAGGTCAGGGTGGCGCTCTTGCTCTCCCTCATGGTCAGGATGCCAAAAACGATCAGGGCCAGGCCGCCTATGAGGGCGATGGAGCGGGAATGCTGCTGCATTGCCACCGCCAGCCCTTTGACAATCAAGAGGAATATGCCTATCTCTAATAGAGCATGGCCGGCGGCAACCTTGGGACCGGCCAGCCAGCCGTCCTTGAGGGAGGAGTTGACCGTGGCCAGGAGGGTCGGTCCGGGTGCCATGGCCCCGGTCAGGCCCACGGTCAGGCCCAGGGAGAAGGTCATGGCAATGGTGGCTATGGATCCTGACAGTGCCTCGCCGACCTGGATTACATCGTACATATTCGCCTCAGATCTCTTTGGAATAGACTGTTGTTCTCCGGATAAAAGAGGTTTGCTGATTTTTTTTCTAATGGACAGGTCGGGATTTGAACCCGAGGCCTCTACCATGCCAAGGTAGCGATCTTCCAGCTGATCTACCTGCCCTTCGAGGCACAAGGTGAGCGGTACTGCATTTAAACATGTCGGTGGATGTAGGGTCGGCGATCCACGGGCCTTGGGAGAATACCCGGGCTCCAGCGAATCCTGGCGGCAGATGGATTGTGCCCGATCAAAAAGACGCAATGCTCCCGGAAATAGTATCATCCACCACCTTGAGCCGACCGTCGCGATCCAAAGAGATATTCCTATCACTTTCGTCCTACCAGGATCTGGTTGATAATCCGGGCACGCCGATAATCTCAAGCGTTTACTTTATAACTGAGTTGAGACATACTTGCTAAAAAATTTCGTGGCTGTTTGGAGCGCAAAGGGAATAAACTGGAGTGGAAATACTGGTCTAATGGATCGATCGTCGAGAGGAGGCATAATGTTGCTTTGTTGTAGAGGGGATGGGCGTTGAGCAGCAGAATCGTTCAACAGACCCTGGAAGGGCTGGCTGTTTCATCTATGCCCAGAGTCAGGACCACAGACGGCCATCTGCTGGACTGGGATAGAGAAGCCATAGCCAAGCAGCTCTTGAAAGAGACCAAACTATCAGAACAATTCTATAAGGAACCGGGCATAACGGAAGAAGAGGCAGAGGACATCGCCAAGGAGGTGGAACGCCGGGTGAGATGGATGAACGTCCGCTACCTCAGCGGCCCTCTGGTCAGGGAGATCATGAATGTGATCCTCTTAGAGAGGCACCACACCGAGTGGCGAAACATCTGCACCCGGGTGGGGACTCCCGTATTTGATGCCCATCTAATCGACATCGGCACCGGTTTTGAGTCCAAGGAGAACGCCAACCTGCAGGAGAACGCTGAGACCAGCCATAAGAAGAAGGCGGACAAAATAAGCAAGGAGCAGTACCTGTTGCTTCTGCCTCCATACCTCGCCGACCGCCACCTGGCAGGGGACCTGCATATCCATGACCTGGAATACTTCGGAACCAGGCCGTTCTGCCAGGACTGGGACCTGCGTTATTTCCTTTACTACGGGCTGATGCCCGACGGCCTGGGCACCAAGGCCAGCGTCGCCGGCCCGGCCAAGAAGCCGGAGGTGGCAATACTGCATGCGGTCAAGGCCCTGGGCAGCGCCCAGACCAACTTCGCTGGCGGGCAGGGTTTCTACAACTTCCTCACCTTCATCGCCCCCTACTTCCAGAACCGCAGCTATGAAGAGATCGTGCAGCTCATGCAGATGTTCGTCTACGAGATGACCCAGATGATGGTCGCTCGCGGCGGCCAGCTGGTATTCTCCTCGGTGCAGCTAACCCCGGGCGTCCCCAAACTCTGGCGGGACAAGCCGGCGGTCTATGCGGGACGGGTCTGGGACGGCTCTGCCCCCGAGGCACCGCTGAAGACCTACGGCCAGTTCGAGCGCGAGGTGCGCCTGGCCTTCAAGGCCCTGATGGAGGTCATGCTCCAGGGTGACTACTGGGGCAAGCCCTTCAACTTCCCCAAGCCGGAGATCAGCATCGAGCCCGATTTCATGAAAGAGGATGAGGAGTTCAATGCCGCTCATCCCGATCTTCCCACCTATCAGGAGCTGTACCTCATGACATTCAAGCTGGCGGCGGAGTACGGCACACCATACTTCGACAACCAGCTTCCCGCCTACCGGGGAGCAGGGGAGGGAATATCCTGCTACCAGTGCTGCGCATATCAGTTTGCTGCCACATTCGACAGCGACGATCAGTTCGAGGACAAGCTCCGCTTCCGGGATGGCAAGCACTTCTCCATGGGCTCCTGGCAGGTCGTATCCCTCAACTGTCCTCGCGCCGCTTATCTCGCCCGCGGAGATGATGACCTGCTCTTTGAGTATCTGCGAGAACTGATGGACACCTCGGTTGAGATATTCAAGGTGAAGAGGCAGTGGATGAACCAGATCATCAACAACCACCGCATGCCTTTTGCCACCCAGCAGCCCAGAGACCCCATCACCGGCAAGATGGGCTCTGTCGCCGTCGGCCTGGATGCCCTGGTCTATACCATTGGCGTGGTCGGAGTTAACGAGATGGTGCAGTTCCATACCGGAAAGCAGATGCATGAATCAAAAGAAGCCTGGAAGCTGGCTGTCCGGGCCATGACGGAGATGGAGATCTATGCCAAGAAGCTCTCCCGACAGCACGGCATGACCATTGCTCTCGCGCGCACTCCCGCCGAGACCACAGCACAGCGCTTTGCAGTATCCGATCTCATCCACGCGGAGTTCAGAGAATGTGCTGAGGGAGTGGTGAAGGGCGACATGGTGGCGATGAGGAGGAATGTGCATAAGACGCGCGACCTGCCCGTCTACTACACCAACGGCACCCACCTGCCACCCAGCGCGGATGTCACCATCTTTGAGCGAGCGAAGCTGGAGCACGTCTTCTTCCCCATAGTCGATGGCGGCAACATATTCCATGTCTTCTTAGGCGAGGCCACACCTGATCCCCAGGGCCTGATGGAATTCGGCCTGCGCCTGGCCAGGGAAACCCAGATCGGCTACTTCACCTTCACCAAGGATATGACCGTGTGCCTCGGTTGCTCTCAGGTCTCAGGCGGACTGGAGGATAAGTGCCCCAACTGCGGATCGGAGGATGTGGATCATATCAGCCGGATCACCGGCTACCTGCAGGCGGTCAGCGGATGGAACAGCGCCAAGAGGCAGGAGCTGAAAGACCGGAAAAAATACAATGAACTGGCCTAGATCTGCGAAAGGTATATATCGGATATACATGGAGGTGGATTTGCCTTTGAGGCAAATTGGAGGATTCAATAATGCCCGCAGTTGTTAATAGAGACGAATGTGTAAGCTGTGGAACCTGCGTCGAGGAGTGCCCTGAGGAGGCCATCACCCTGGACGACGAGGAAATAGCAGTCGTAAATAAGGAAAAGTGCACTGAGTGCAAGACCTGTGTTGAAGCTTGCCCCTCTGAAGCCATCAGCATGGAGTGAGTGCAGCTCCATCACACTATTTTTTAATCCGTACTATTTTTAAGATCCCATTCATCCATTCTGCATTTCTCTTGCCGGTGGGCTATCCTCCAGCAGGGTAAGGGCTCTATGCTATGGGGAGAGTGTGCAGCCGGACTCAAGTAAGATCCTTTTGCGGTGATGGCTTCTCGGATATGGCTTCATAAAAGGTCTCCCAGTCGATGGTGGTGGCGACGCAACCGGAGGTTAAGAGCGGCACTCCCCTAGCCGGTATGCCGTGGCTGTGGCACAGATCCAGGCCCTCTTTTATCTCCATATGGCATCCCACTCCCACAATAGCCCCGGGTCGGTATTTTTTTATGATCCTCTTTATGAAGCTGGAGCCGGGGACAACAAAGAACTTGTAGCCCAGGCCTTCTGCATATTTTTTGGCCTCGCCGATGCCGCAACGGCCGCAGTCCACGCATATTATCCCTTCCGGGGTGAGCTTGGCCGGGCACTGGACGCTTCGCAGACACTGAGGTATGAAGATGAAGCGCTTCTCATAGGGAGTGGCCAAAAACTTTTTTGTATTTATATAATTTCTCAGGCGCACGCCCACATCATCCACCATGGAGTCGTCAGCTCTCGCCACCCAGAAGAGCGCCTTTATCACGTCCTCCAGGAGCATGATGCCCAGGAGCATGTACCTGGCGGCGAAGAAGTTGCCCGTTTTAAAGGAGTAGAGGATGAGCAGAGCTACCAGGATGGAGATGATCAGGATGGCCGCAGCGAGAAAGACCACCGCCTGGCCGATGAGATAGAACAGCTGGTTTAAGTACTCCGGAAGCATACCCCTGTCTTCAAAGCCCTGACTTATAAACCTGCCACTGTATACGCTGCCAGGGGATATGCCGCCAGGGAGAACGGCGCAAGTTTTTTATCTCACCTGGCAGTGAGGATTATACCTTCGCCATTGTGAGATTTAATGAGGATTGAAAGATGGCAAAAATGCATAGCCGAAAAGGGGGCTCCTCTCGGTCCCGACCGCCCATGGTGACCAAAGCGCCAGAGTGGTCTGATGTATCCAAAGAGGAGCTGGAAAAGACAATCATGAAGCTGCACGATACGGGCATGTCCCCCAGCCGCATTGGCCTCACCCTGAGGGATCAGTATGGCGTGCCCAACGCCAGGCTGGTACTGGGAACGAGCGTGACCGGCTTTCTGAAGGACAATAACGCTCTGGCCGATATTCCAGAGGACCTGACAAACCTGATGAGAAAAGCGCTCCATGTGAGAAAGCACATCAAATCCAATA
>JAXDAR010000062.1:0-3504 GCA_034679645.1 Methanothrix sp.
GGGCATGATCAGCTCTGTATAGCAGGTTAATCAGATGGCTTCCGATCTTATATTGCATCAGGTCGAGGGTGCGCCGCAAGGTGTTCATGCTTTTATATAGCGGACCGGGCGGATTAAATGAGGATATATCCAGGCGCATCATCTCTACAGCTTCTATATTCTCTTGCGTGGGGCTGGCAATAGAGCAGGCCTTCAAGCTCTTATACCGATGGAAAAGCTTGGCATAAGCGATGATGCATAGCAAATCGACCTCAATGATCTCCTTTTCCATATGGCTGATTACCCTCAGGAGTTCGGGGAATTTAGTCGCCTTCCAGCCTGATCCACCAACCTCATGAGGCTCTGTCGGCAGCCTTTCGGCATAACTGAAAAACCGATCAATAGCATTTTGGCCCCGAGCAATCCACTGCATAGCATGAGCATCAGCGCCAAGGCGGGACTTGAATGCGTTCAGCCTGATATAATCCACCTCCAGCTCCTGGCAATAGCAGGCGATCTCTCTCATCTGATCAGAAAGAACCTCTGAATATGCGAGCATTGTCCTGTCGTACCATAGACCCATTGGATCTGACCTGTCTCCTGCTCCCAGGGATACCATGGCACTGCACATCCTCTTGCAGCTTTCCAGGATGGGGAGGGCCGATGCGGCCGTCTGTGTGATGGCTGTAATTCGTTCTTTTGCGATTCCTTCAGGGGGATTCCGGCAATAGCTGGCCTCGGGCGCAGAATGCCTGGGCTTAGTGGCGACATAGTAGATGGCCTGAGCGTACATCCTGTAAGAGGATTCAGACCACTCGGGGTGGGGGCCGAAGAGGACAACCTTCCCCGATCCAAAGTCAGAGGAGACGATGGCAGCGCTTCCCCAGATATCCTTAACCCTGTCACATGGCACCTGATCAATGGGGGCCTTATATCTGGCCAGCACAGTTACTGAATCGCCGCTGTCGAACATGCTCGGCCCGCCGAAGTAGTCCATCCGGATCAATGGGCCCTGGAGAGAAGATGGAGCCTGCTGGCCATACCCAAGCATCACCGGGTGGCAATGTTCGACAACCTCCAAATAAAGCGGCCCGAGAAGAGTCCTCCATTCCCAGTCGCCTGCGGCAGAATTCTCAGTCGTAAACCACTCGGCGTGATAGGATGCATCCACAAGATTCAGGCGGGGGTATGGATTACCAGCGAGAGCTTCTGTGGCGCCTGCGCATATGCCGATATATCCTCCCCCCTTCCTGACAAAATCACGGATATTTCTAATCCCCTGAAGAGCGTCATCCTCTGAAGAGAAGGAAGAGAAATGCATTGAGCCACCAGGCATCACAAGGACATTGGATTGGGCAAGGATGCTGCCCGGATCGCTCTCTTTCTTCAGCAGATCCAGGGCGTTGACCAGAGCCGCCTCAAATCCCATGCTGCGAAAAGCAAGGAAGTGCATCAGAGCATTATCATATGTCGTATGGTCGTAAAAGAGAGCGATGCGAGGCAGGACCAGCGCTCTTGACTCTGCCGAAAGCTGCTCAGTGGTCTTTTCGATGCAGAACAGACCCTCTTTCTTTGCTTCCTCTTCCAGCCAGGACATGATGACATCACAGGGCATTTTACTTTTAGTTTCGAAAGGAAGCTGCACAAAGAAGGTGCCTGCGGGATAGCTCCTTATTCCTGCCCGAATATCTTCCAGTGCCCATTGCACAGGAACGCCCTCTTCGAGGAGCCTGTTTATTAGACATATGGCGGCTTGATCGTTTCTGCCCATACGTTCAGCCTTTTCTCGTTCAGCATTTCCTTCATCCAGAGGAATAAGATATGATATTGGCATGAGCTTCAGTCCACTGTATGTGAATTAAATGATCCAAGGCGGATAAAGATGATGCTTCCCTCTTACCAAAAGCTTTAAATCAACTTTATTTGTTTTTACGCTAAATACTTTGATTAGCAAAGGTGAGGGAATTGAGTTCAAAATTAATAGCATTACACCTGGCCGCGATGCTGCTCCTCATTGCAGTAGCCGGCTCAGAGGAATACGGGCTAATAGCTGGAACCGATGATTTGGGAAGGCAGGTCAATATCACAGGAGTCCCGGAGAGGATCATCTCTCTGGCACCATCGAACACAGAGATCCTCTTTGCCCTCGGACTGGGCGATAGTGTCGTGGGTTTGACAGAGTACTGCAACTATCCCCCCGAGGTGGAGAGCCTCAAGGAGAGCGGAAAGATCACAGTTATCGGAGGATATGTTGACCCGGACATCGAGAAAATCCTCTCGCTGCAGCCGGATCTGGTCCTGGCCAGCGATACCAGCATCAACGATACCCTTCCCGCGCTGGAGAAGGCAGGCATTCCGACCTTTGTTGTCAAGTCGAATAACCTTTCTGGAATTCTCGCATCCATAAAAAGGGTCGGAGTAATCACAGGAAAGGAAGCAGAGGCAACCGCTCTCGCCGGTCAGATGGAATCCAGGATCAAGGCAGTATCGGATAAAGCAGGCCAGCTTCAGAAGAAGAAGGTCCTCTACATCGTCTGGCACGATCCCATCCAGACCGTAGGCATGGGGACCTTCGAGGATGAGATCATCGAACTGGCAGGAGGGACAAACATATTTCATGACCTAACAGACTATCCTCAGGTAGATCCAGAGGCAATAGCAGTCAGAAACCCGGAGGTCATCATCGCCTGTACCGGCATGGGCGCGGGAATGGATCTGCCGTTCCAATGGGCCAAAACAGACAGGAGCCTGAACCTGACCGATGCCCGGCGTAACAATCAGATTTACCAAGCTGAGGGGGATATCATAACCCGTTCCGGACCGAGGATAGTCGATGGCCTGGAGATGTTTGCCAGATTTATCCATCCAGAGGCGTTCTGAAATCTGATAGACCGCAGAAATCAAGAGACGGTGAAATGAGCGCCATCAAGAGGGCTGAGCTTCAGGAGGAATACCAGAGGTTCGTAGCCAGAAAGGCGCTCTTCTTCCTGATCTTGATCACAGGAATAGTCGCCCTGTCCGGGGTGGCGGTCACCCTGGGCTCGGCAGATATCAGCATCCAGGATGTCTATTCCTCCATTTTAGCCAGATTCTTTCCCGAGCACTTCCATTCGACAGCGTTTACCGATATGATCGTCTGGGACCTGCGGCTGCACAGGATTCTGATGAGCATAGTTGCAGGCATGGGGCTGGCGGTAGCCGGGGCAGTGATGCAGGGGGTCCTGAAAAACCCCCTGGCCAGCCCCTTTACCCTGGGAATCTCGTCTGCTGCCAGCTTCGGAGCAGCACTGGCCATAATACTGGGGGCTGGGGTCATTGCCGGACAGTGGATTGTCATCGGGAATGCCTTCATCTTCACTCTTCTGGCCTCTTTCGCTGTCTACTGCCTGGCCAGGTACAAAGGAGTGACACCAGAGACTATGATCTTGGCAGGAATAGCAATCATGTACCTCTTCAGTGCCTTGACCTCCTTTCTGCAGTACGTCGGACATGCCGAGCAGGTTCATGAGGTGGTCTTCTGGATGA
>JAXDAR010000063.1:0-14804 GCA_034679645.1 Methanothrix sp.
GGTGCGCAGCTGTCGGTAGCTTCATCGCAGGTTTCGACACCGTCACAGTAGACGCCATTGTCGCAGTTTACGGGAGTTCCTGGAGCGCAGCTGTCGGTGGCCTCATCGCAGGTCTCGACACCGTCGCAGTAAACGCCGTTGTCACAGCTTACCGGTGTGCCCGCCTGGCAAGTAACACCATCTGAGATTTCCTGGCCGTTGCAGTAGATTCCATCATCACAAGGTTCGTATGTGTAGATGACGCAAATCTTTGCCCCCGCCCAGGTAGTGACTCTCACCGCAATGGTACCTGAACCATCAAGGATTGTATAACCCCTGGCGACGGTCTTCAGGTTTTTAGTTGTAGCGCCGGGAGATGCAATGTATGCCGGGAGCTTTGCGGGATCTGTAATTGATGCACCGGAGGTAGTGCAGTTGCCAATCATGTGATAGGCGATCGAATCAGGCCCTTCAAAGTCCGCTACGCCATCAAATTCTGGTAGGTCAGGAGTATTTTGTTGACCGGCAGTTGCAACGATTTTCGTCGTGCCATCAAGCAGAGTAGTCTCAATATAGGCGCCAGTATCAGCATACATAGAATCTGGATAATCTGCCAGATTTTCAAACACCGCATCCTGATCTACGCAAATTTGCGCAGTCATATCGACACTTTTTAGCACTCCCAAGCTCGGATCGAAGAGCGGGATGGTGATGTTATCCACACCATTCGCACCGGCCATCCAGTAAGTTTTCGTCTTAACAACTTCATCACAGGCCTCAGGTGTGCTTGTCAGAGCTGATGCCGATTGGCAAAAAATCAGCCCTATGAGGACCAACCATAATATCAGACTTATTCTCATTTTTGCTCACCTTTTTCATCTGAGCCCATGGGCTCATATGTAACTATACACAGACTTTGACTAATCAAAAAGTCGATTGGCGCAGGATTATGCATGAGTTTAAAATCTTGAAGCATGAGAATGTTCGCAAAGGAGACGGTCTCATCAGATCCGAAATGCAACCAATTCATGCTTCTCCCGCAACCAAGATTATACTTCAATCAGGGACATAACATGATCGACATACAGCATTATATTGCGATTGCACCCTCTCCTGCCACCGAGAATGAGGAGCATCGAAACAAAACCATCTGCAATATTGGCAAATTGATTATATTCTTATTCATGATATACATATATTGAGACTATTAAGATTTAAACTAATACTAATAGTAAAACAGAATTTTTGATCAGTACTATATAATTTATGCAAATGGTGGAGAGGAATACCGCGTTTATGCATATGCATTTGTCTGCAAATGCACTACGCACTGGAGCTATGGAAATCAAGCGATCTGCGCGTATATGGGAATGGAGCGATCAACGAGCAATCACACAGGTATGAGCATATCAGAGGTGAGTTCATATCCTCTTTCTTCTGCAATATAATACAAATATTTATTATGAATGAAGAGAACATATTATGGGTGTTTCCAATGCGTAAGGAGTTTTTCATCATCCTCACCATCCTCGGACTTTTATGCCTTCCCGGATTGGGAGAGGAAGAGACGATCGAATTCTGGCTGATGAAAGGACTGGGAGAATACGGGAACGGCAGCTTCGAAGAGGCCACAAAGTCAATTGACAATGCCATCGCCATCGAACCGGAAAATGCAACCGCCTGGTTTGTCAGAGGTCTTGCTCAGAGCGGTCTGGAAAGATATGAAGAGGCCATCCTATCCTACAATAAATCACTCCAGATCGATGAGAAAAATGCAGACGTCTGGTATGCTAAGGCGGCAGCCGAAGGGGATCTGGGCAGGATCAATGATTCTCTTCTATCCTATGATCGATCCCTGCGGATAAATCCCGAGAACAAATTCGCCTGGTACGATAAGGGCAATTTGCTCCTGGATGAGAATCGATATGATGAGGCGATATCCTCCTATGATGAGGCCATCAGAATAGATTCTAACTGGAGCTGGCCCTGGTACAACCGGGGGAGAGCGCTCGAAGCTCTGGATAGGAACGATGAGGCCCTGCTGTGCTATGAGAATGCCACCCGGCTGGACCCTGAGTACCTTAAGGCCTGGAGCCAGAAAGGCGCCGTTCTGGCTGGGCTGGGCCGGTATGAAGAGGCTCTGGCAGCCTTCGATAGGGCGGTCGAGATCGATCCAGAGGATATGATAACGCTTCGCAATCGGGCCCAGGCCCTCCTGGACCTGAAGAGATATGAGGAGGCAGTGGAGGCCTACGATGATCTTCTGGCCCTGAATCCCACCGATCCCGCTGCCTGGTACAATAAGGGTAATGCCCTGGGTGCACTGGGCCGATATGAAGAGGCCCTGCAATCATTCGAAGAGTCCATAAACATCTCCCCCAAGAGCCCTTCGCCCTGGTATGGCAAGGCCATGGCCCTGCGCAGCCTGGGGATGGCTCAGGAGGCAGATGGGGCATGGAGCACCTACCGGGATCTGACCTATGCTCACATCAGCTTCAGCGAGAACAGCGGCCAGTCCTTTGAGGATGCGATCATCATAATGAATGCAACCGGAGAGGAGGATGGAGTGGGCTCGGAGTACTACTATCTGGAAAAGAAGTTCGGTGATGCCGTGCGCTGGGGTCAAATATCACAATCTCTGGTCGGGGATGAAGAGGGCAGGTCCTATGATGTGCTGGAGGTTCCCCTGACCAGCGGCGAAACGGTCACCATATACTTTGACATCACAGATTTCTTCGGGAAAGATATCGAGGAGCTGCTGGGGATGATGGGTCCATGAAGAGGGCAAGGCCAAGGCTATTGCCTCTGGCACTCTTCACCCTGCTGATCTTCGCCTCCTTCTTCTGTGGTTGTGTCTCCGAGCCGGAGGTCAGTGTATCCTCGC
Source organism: Methanothrix sp. (assembly GCA_034679645.1). Taxonomy (GTDB): domain Archaea; phylum Halobacteriota; class Methanosarcinia; order Methanotrichales; family Methanotrichaceae; genus Methanothrix. Next base: position 2,864 of record JAXDAR010000063.1, read on the forward strand.
CAGATGCGCCATTTGAGGACGAGGGGATTCATGCCGGACCGGCAGATCAAACGCCCCGGACGGAGGGCGAGCAGATGGCATTACAATACAATCTCTTCGCCCTGGATATGTACCGGGAGCTGGCCGGCGGAGGGGAGAACCTCTTCTTCTCCCCCTGGAGCCTGAACTCCGCTCTGTCCATTACCTATGAGGGAGCGCGAGGCCAGACCGCAGAGGAGATCAGGTCTGTCATCCACCTCGGGGGAAACGATAGCTATAGAAGGCAGTCGTTCTCCGGTCTCGATCAGAGGATCTCTGCCCGTGATTCCGGCTATATACTCTCCACGGCCAATGCCCTCTGGGCGGATGAGGGCTTTCCCCTTTCAGCTGAGTACAGGGATCTGGTGGAGGAGAGCTATCATGCCCGGAGCATGAACCTGAACTTCCAGGAGGAGAGCGAAGAGGCACGAGCGACCATTAACGCCTGGGTGCAAGAGAGGACCAAAGGAAAGATAATGGATCTCATTCCCGCCGGCCACATTGATCCGCTGACCCGCCTGGTCCTGACCAATGCCATATACTTCAAGGGCAGCTGGGAAAATGAGTTCGACCCGGAGCTGACAGAGGATGAGGACTTCTCTGCCGCCAATGGCGGGACGGTCGCCGTCCCCATGATGATGAAGATAGGAGACGAAGCCCGGTTCCCCTACCTGGAGAAGGACGACTTGCAGATCCTGAAGATGCCCTATCAGGGGGAGAACGTCTCTCTTCTGATCCTTCTGCCCAAGAATAATGACCTGGATTCACTGGAAGGAGCGATCTCCGCGGAAAAGCTCCGGCAGTGGAGAGAGGAGCTGATGGAGCAGAGGGTGGACATCTACATACCCCGCTTCAAGTTCAGTGCAAAATACTTCCTGAACGAGAACCTGACAAGGATGGGAATGCCCACAGCTTTTTCAGAAACGGCTGACTTCTCAGGAATAAGCCCCCGGAGTGGATTGTTCATAAGCTTTGTCATCCATCAGGCCTTTGTCGAGGTGAACGAGGAGGGAACTGAAGCAGCAGCAGCGACTGCCGTTGGCGTGGAGGAGGGAGCGGAGGCAGTTGTTGAGGAGGAGATACCGGTATTCCGTGCTGATCATCCCTTCATCTTCATGATAATCGATGACCAGACCGGCCTGATACTGTTCATGGGCAGATTCTCCCAGCCGGAGGAATCCTGAAGGCCCAGCTCAATTTTCCGGATTCTTCCCCAGGGAGTGGCGGCTTCCTTATTTTTTCTTCATCTCTGAATGCTCTTTTTATCGTAGTCCTCTCTGATCGCCCTGGCCATCTCCTCGTCCGCCTCCACGATCAGGGCACCGGTATAGTCGCATCTTTTGCAGTGATAGACCTTGCCGGTATAGCCGCCAAGCTCATAATACAGCTCACTGCTGCCACAGACGGGACAGATCTCAATGCACTTTCTGCGGGACATGGCCGTTGAATCTCTCATCATTCATATTTATATTCGAGGCCCAAAGGCAATCCTTAAATGCGATTGATACAGAATTTATTATGGGTGTTTCTATTGACCAACCATCCTGGGCTAAAGCGCCCGGAGGAGGATCGATCCCTTCAAAATAGATCCGCTCGGCAAATTCTGGAGAGCAGGGAATTGAATGAGACGGCAGCCGCCTGCAACCGCTTTGCCCTGGATATGTATCGAGAGCTGGCCGCAGGGACGGGGAACATCTTCTTCGCCCCCTGGAGCCTGGGCTATGCCCTGGCCATGACCTATGAGGGAGCGCGAGGCCAGACCGCAGAGGAGATGGGGTCTGTCTTGCACCTTACGGGTGATGAGAGCGCCAGGCGGCAGGCATATTCTTCAATTGACCTGAGGCTCAATGCCAGTGAATCGGATAACACAATCTCCTCCGCCAATGCCGCCTGGGTGGAGAAGAGCTTCAGGCTAGAAGGCGATTACCGGGACCTACTGGAGAGAGTCTATCATGCCCGGGCAGCAAATCTGGACTTCATTGGAGAGGGCGAAAAATCAAGAGGGATCATAAACGACTGGGTGGAGGAGCGAACGGCTCAGAAGATAATGAATCTCATTCCCCCTGGGACTATCAATCCATTGACCTGCCTTATCCTGACCAATGCCATATACTTCAAGGGCACCTGGGAGCAGGAGTTCGATAAAAGGCTAACAGCAGAGGATGAGTTCTTCGCCAGTGATGGCAGGATAGTTGCTGTTCCTATGATGAGGCGGCTTGACGATAATGCCCTTTTCGGCTACTTCGAGTCGGATGATCTGCAGATACTCCAGATGCCATACGTTGGCGATAAGCTCTCCCTGACCATCTTTTTGCCCCAGAAAAATAATCTTGGCCTCCTGGAGAGATCTCTTGATCTAAAAATGCTCTCTGGCTGGAAAAATGGCCTCAGGCGAATCCGAGTCAATATCTATTTACCCAAATTCAAGGTGGCGGCCAAGTACCTTCTTAACGAGAACCTGCAAAAACTGGGAATGCCAACTGCCTTCAAGGATGGTGAGGCTGACTTTAGTGGGATGAGTATAAAATGGGGACGGCTGTTGTACATAAGCAGTGTATTTCATCAGGCTTATGTCGATATCAACGAAGAGGGAACTGAGGCGGCGGCAGCTACCTCGGTGGTCATTAAACTGAGGTGCATGCCTTCAAAGCCGCCCGTCTTCCGCGCCGACCGGCCTTTCATCTTCATGATAACCGATGACGAAACGGGATTGATCCTGTTTATGGGGAGGCTTGTCGATCCAGAGGCAAAGTAGCCCTTTTTGGGTTTAGAGGCAGGAGATAATAGCAGGAGATACTCAATCTAGACTTTAAAAGAGCCTCATCAGCTCCTCGGCGATGATCCTGTAGCCCGCCTCATTGGGGTGGTCTAAGCCGGACAGGATGAGCGAACTCAAAGGGGTGCCGGCCTGCACCCTTCTCATCCAGGCAGCGTAGACGTCCACAAAGCCGACCTCCACCTCTCGTGCCACCCTCTCCACCGTCTGATAGTAGTCGAGCACCAGCCGGTCGTAGGGAGGGGTCTCCAGCGGCTGGGAGGATAGGAGGAGGATCTCCGCATCCGGGCCGGCCCGAACTCGGCGCACCAATTGCACCAGGTTCATCTCGAACTCCTCCAGGTCCAATCCTAAAACGCAGTCATTGATGGCGAAGTTCATGGTGACCAGGTCCGGCTCGTAAGATAGCACCGCCCAGTCCAGCCGGGCCAGGCCGTCTAGGCTGGTATCCCCGGAGAGGCCGGAGTTGATCATCTCGATCTTTGCTTCGGGGAACTTCTGCCGCAGCATCTCCAGCCAGAAGGAGGGAAATCCCCGCCGCACTGCATAGCCGGCTGTGATGGAGTCACCAAAGCAGACGATGGTAGCATCCGCTCCGGCCTCCAGATCCCGGCGCGTCTTTTCCACATACTTTCTTTGCTCTTCGTTCATCGCCATTCCTTCCGGGCAGCCGTCCTTCATAGCAGTGCACAAGCTCCATCTATTGGAGCCTTGCCCTCCCCGCCGCTTTCACTGCCTCTTTCATCTCCCCTACCAGTGCCTCCAGCTCCTCAATCCTCCCCCGGGCGATCAGGTCCACACAGACCGATCCCACAATGGCGGCATCCGCCCCCGCCCGGATGACCTCCCCCGCCTGGGCGGGAGTGGAGATGCCAAAGCCCACCGCCTTTGGCTTATTGCCGGCCACCCGATGGATGAGGTCCCGGGTGTCCTGAACAACCTCGCTTCTCGCTCCGGTGACGCCGGTGCGGGCCACCAGATAGAGAAATCCGCCCGTCTGTTCTGCAATCAGCTTCTGCCGTTCCGGGGGAGTATTGGGGGCCACCAGGTGGATCAGGTCCACTCCGTATTTGCCGCAGGCCTCCTTCAGGGGAGCGGCTTCCTCCGGGGGCAGGTCGGGGACGATCATGCCCGTTATGCCCGAGCTCATGCAATCCCGGGCAAACCTCTCCAGGCCGCGGGCATAGATCATATTGTAGTAGCCCATGAAGACCTTGGGCACGGGAACGTCGGCCTCCGCTGCCACCTGGAAATAAACATCGGTATTCATCCCGGCAGCGATGGCCCTCTGGGCTGCCGCCTGGATGGTGGGACCGTCTGCTATGGGATCGGAGTGAGGAAGGCCCAGCTCGATGATATCCGCCCCCGCCCGCACCAGCCGCCGCACCAGGTCCGGGGTGGCAGCGGGCGAGGGGTCTCCGGCGCAGAGGTAGACGATCAGCAGGGGGGCGTTCTTGAAGGCCTCAGAGATTCTCATAATCCATCACCGTAGCCAGATCCTTGTCCCCTCTGCCTGAGACATTGATTATCGCCAGATCGCCCAGGGATTCGGGCTCTTTTAAGGCATAGCCGATGGCATGATCCGACTCCAGGGCAGGGATGATTCCCTCCAACCGGGATAGGGCACGAAATCCCTCCAGAGCGGTCCTGTCATCCGCCAGCCTGGGGAGGACCCTCCCCTTCTCCGCGAGGTATGCCAGCTCCGGCCCCACCCCGGGATAGTCCAGGCCCGCGGCCACGGAGTAGGACTCCAGTATCTGGCCGTAGGGGTCCTGGAGGACCCTGGTCAGGGCACCATGCAGTATCCCGTCTGTGCCGTAGCCCAGGGAGGCGCCGTTGTCCGCCATCTTATCGTTCATTCCCGGACCCCGACCTCCGGCCTCCACGGCGATCAGCCTCACATCCTCCTTCAAGAAGGGGGCGAAGATGCCCATGGCATTGCTTCCCCCGCCCACGCAAGCGGTGATGCTGTCCGGCAGGCGGCCCTCCGCCTCCAGGATCTGCTCTTTCGCCTCCTGGCCGATGACGCTCTGAAAGTCCCTCACCATAGAGGGGAAGGGATGGGCTCCGGCGGCGGTCCCCAGGAGATAATGGGTATGTTCAAAGCTGGAGGCCCAGTCCCTCAGAGCCTCGTTTATGGCGTCCTTCAGGGTGCGGGAGCCGGTGCGGACCGGTATCACCTCCGCCCCCATCAGCTCCATCCGGTAGACGTTCATCTTCTGCCTCTCGATGTCCACCTCCCCCATGTACACCTGGGTCTCAAAGCCCAGCTTCGCCCCCACGATGGCCGTGGCCACACCGTGCTGACCGGCTCCGGTCTCAGCGATCAGTCTTCTCTTACCCATCCTCTTTGCCACCAATGCCTGGCCCAGGGTGTTGTTGAGCTTATGAGCTCCGCCGTGCATCAGGTCCTCTCTTTTCAGATAGACCCGGCAGCCCAGCTTTCGGCTCAGATTGGGGGCGAGGTAAAGCGATGTGGGCCGGCCGGCGAAGTCCTTCTGGAGAGCTTTCAGCTCATCCTGGAACTGTGGATCGTTCTTAAGCCGATCATAGGTATGGGAGAGGTCGGCCAGGGGAGCCACCAGGGTCTCGGGGACGAAGAGACCGCCGTACCTCCCGAACTTGACTGCGAAATTGTCGATCATCATACTCCTCAATGAATCACCACTCATATGGCTTAATGTACGAATTAATACTATGATGTATAAAAACGTACATCTGAGCTCTTATTTAAGCTTTATCTCCCCCAGGGAGGGACAGAAGGAATCCGGATAGCTCAGAAGATAAAGAAAGGTCTCAGAGAAGATCGGAAGGCACCTCGCCGGTCAGGCATTCGATCCTTCTCTGGGCGCTATCCAGGCGAAGGTCGCACAGCCGCACCAGCCTCATCCCCCTCTCATACAGCTCCAGGCTCCTCTCCAGGCTCATCTTTCCCTCCTCAAGCTGGGAGACTATTCTCTCCAGCTCCTCCAGCGCTTCTTCCAGCCCCACTTCCTCTTTCACTCTCTTCTCTCCTCCTCGTCTTTGCATTCCAGAACCCGGCATCTCAGCCCGCCCCGGCCCAGGATCAGTTCGATCTCCTCTCCCGGCTGAACACTATCCCAGGCCGTGACCAGCCCCCGCTCCGAGCGGGCCAGGGCATAGCCCCGCTTCAATGTGGCCTGTGGCCCCACTGCGGCCAGCCTCCCACGGGCTGCATCCAGCCTCGCCCTGCGCACCCTCAGCTCCTCCCCCAGAGCCAAATCCAGCCCATCGCTCAGGTGGTCCAGTCGCTGCCTGAGGTCCCCGGTTAGGGAGTACATCCTCGCAGGGGAGAGGCTGCGGCGGAGATACTCCAGTCGTTCCCCCTTTCTTTCCAGACCCGTCCACAGGGCGCGCAATATGCGAACCTGGCTCTGCCGCAGCTTTATTTTCAGCTCTGCCACATCCGGCACGGCGATCTTCGCCGCTGCAGTTGGGGTAGCCGCCCGCACGTCAGCCGCGAAGTCGGTGATGGTCACATCCGTCTCGTGCCCCACGGCGGAGATCACCGGGCTGTCGCAGGCGAAGACTGCCCGGGCCACCACCTCGGAGTTGAAGCACCACAGGTCCTCGGCTGAGCCGCCGCCGCGACAGACGATGATCAGATCGGTCCTGCCCTGCAGGTCGAGCAGAGCGGAGACGATGCTCTCCTCTGCCCCCTCACCCTGGACCCTGGCGGGAGAGATAATGATCCTCACCGGATAGGGACCGATGGTGCGCAGAACGTCCCTCAACGCCGCACCCTGCAGAGAGGTGACAATGCCTATCCTCTCCGGATAGGGGGGGAGTGGGCGCTTCTGCTCCTGATCGAATAGCCCCTCCTCCTCCAGCCTCTTTTTCAGGGCCTCGAACTGCAAGAATCGAAATCCAAGACCGGCATCCCTCTTTATGGCCCGGGCCACCAGCTGCACCCTGCCTAAAGGACGGTACACCGCCACATCCCCAAACAGGAGGACATTCATGCCGTTGCCCAGCTCCGTCTCCACCCCGCCCGCCTGCCCTTTAAAGAGGACGCAGGAGATCTGGGAATCCCGGTCCTTTAAAGTGAAGTACATATGGCCGGAGCGGTGGTGGACGAAGTTGGACACCTCCCCCTGCGCCCAGAGATCATGCAGGCGGGGATCGTTCTCCAGCCGCTCCTTTATCCTCTCAGTGAGGTTGGTGACAGTGAATATCTGGCTCAATGATCTTATGTTGGACGGGGATTATTTAAGGGCATTTCTCCATTAATTAAATTAATTTGGTCATAACACAAGGAAACTTTATATGCCAGAATATCCCTGCTGCAAAGAGGTGATGCGATGCATATAATGGAGGGCTTTCTCCCCCACCCCTGGTGGGAGATCTGGTTGGCGCTTTCTCTGCCCGTGGTAGCCTGGGGCGTATATAAGATGAACAGGATGATCAGAGAAAACCGGGAGATATTGCCCCTGCTCGCCGTCTCCGGAGCCTTCGTCTTCGTTCTCTCCTCCCTGAAGATGCCCTCAGTCTCCGGGAGCTGCTCTCATCCCACGGGAACGGGCATGGGAACGATCCTCTTCGGACCGGGGATAACCGCAGTCCTGTCGACAATTGTCCTGGTCTATCAGGCCCTGTTCCTTGCCCATGGCGGCCTGACCACCCTGGGGGCCAATATCTTCTCCATGGGCATCGCCGGTCCTCTGATCGGCTACCTGATCTTCAGGCTGGCTGCAAGGTCCGGTCTGAATATGTACTTCTCCGTCTTCCTGGCAGCCATGCTCGCCGACTGGACCACATATGTGGTGACCTCACTACAGCTCGCCCTGGCTTTTCCCGCTGCCTCGGGCGGGATTGTCGCCTCCTTCCAGGCCTTCATGGCCATATTCGCCATCACCCAGATCCCTCTGGCGGTGGTTGAGGGTGCAGTCACAGCGCTTATGTTCAAATACCTGGTCCGGCTCAGGGGCGACGTCCTGGTCAGGCTCAATGTGGCCAGCGACTCCGCCATAAAATTGCTCCGGGAGGCCAGCTCATGAAGCTGGAGGTCATCGTCCTGGGCATCGTTGCTCTTTTTGCCGCCCTCTTCATCTATCAGAGCACCACCGGAGTGCACGAGTGGGCGGGAGCAGATAGTCAATCGGAGGAGGTCATCGGTGAGCTGACCGGCGGAACCTACGAGCCCTGGTCTGATCCGCTCTGGGAACCGCCCAGCACTGAGATCGAGAGCCTGCTCTTCGCCCTCCAGGCGGCCATAGGGAGCCTGATCATAGGCTATTTTCTGGGCTACTACCGGGGGAAAATGAGGAAGGAAAGCGAGCAGAAAGAGAGGAACGGAGAAGCAAGATCGGATGCATGACCTCCTGGACGACTGGGCCCAGTCCAATGCCCTGAGGGAGACCAGCTCCCGGCTCAAGCTCTTCCTCGGCCTGGGAGCGATCACGATCTGCGTATCCTCGCTCACACCAGCCGCACCCCTCTTTGTGGCCGGGAGCATGAGCCTGATCATTCTGATCCTGGCCAAAATTCCCCTGCGCATCTACTCCCGTCTCCTCCTCTTACCCCTCTCCTTCGCCCTCCTCAGCTCTCTGGTGGTGGCCCTGATGCATGGATCGGGTGAGATGCTGTATGCCGTAGAGCCCTTCGGCCTGCAGATAGGGATCAGAGAGGATGGAGTTGCTCTGGCCCTGCTCCTCATCGCCCGAACCCTTGGCGGCATGTGCTCATTGTTCTTCATCGCCCTCACCACCCCCATGATCGAGATATTCGCCGTCCTCAAGTCGCTGCGAATTCCCCAATCGGTGATAGAGCTCTCCATGATGATCTACCGATACATATTTGTCTTTCTGGATCAGGCAGCGATGATCCACAGCGCCCAGGTGATGCGCCTGGGAAACCAGGGCACCAGGAGCGCCTTTGGCTCCTTCTCCATGCTCGTCAGCGTTCTATTCCTCAGATCCTGGGAGCAGGGGGAAAGGCTGATCGTGGCCATGGACGCCCGCTGCTATGACGGCCGGCTGGACCTCATGGAGGAGAGACGGGGGGCAAGAGCAACAGAGATGGCAGCTGCTGCCTCTTATCTGCTCTTAGCCCTGGCGATCAGCCTCATGAGCAATAGGCTGGGGATCATCTGAAAGAAGAGGTGAAAGGAGGATAATGGCTGCGATCCTGGAGACAAAAGAGATAGAATACGCCTATGCCGATGGCACCCGCGCCCTTAGCAACGTCAGCTTGGCCATCGAGGAGGGAAGAAAGATCGCCCTGGTGGGTCCCAATGGAGCAGGGAAATCCACACTCATGCTGATGTTCAATGGCATATTGAGGCCGGGCAATGGAGAGGTGTTATTCCGCAACAAAAGGCTGGATTATGACTCCCGATCCCTGCGAGAGGTGCGGCGGAGGGTGGGCATGGTCTTCCAGAACTCCGACGACCAGCTCTTTGCCCCCACCGTCTATCAGGATGTGGCCTTCGGGCCGGTGAACCTGGGGCTCCCTCCGGAGAAAGTGGAAAGGTATGTGGGCTATGCCCTGCAGTACGTCGGCCTCTCGGGATACGAGCGCCGTCCCCCTCATCACCTGAGCGGCGGGGAGAAGAAGAGGGCAGCCATCGCCGGAATCCTGGCCATGGAGCCGGAGGTGATGATCCTGGACGAGCCCACCTCCAATCTCGATCCCGCCAGCTCCGAGGAGATCATGGAGATGCTCGACGAGCTTAACCTGGGGGGAAAGACATTGATCATCTCCACCCATGATGTGGACCTGGCCTATCGCTGGGCGGATGAGGTGGTGCTGATGAAGGATGGGGGAGTGCTCCGCCGGGGCCCGGGAGAGGAGGTTTTCGGTGATCTGGAGCTGATCCGAGAGGCCAGGCTCAAACCACCCCTGGTGGTGGACCTCTACTGGGAGCTGGTGAATAGAAGGCTGGTGGAGGAGAGGAAGCCTCCGAAGAGCATTCTTGAGCTGTGCGACTTCATGGAGAGGGAAAGGAAGGATGGGCAGCAGCAGGGGAAAAGGGGCAAGATCTACATCTGCAATGCCGATGAGCTTGGGCCGGAGAAGGCGAAAGAGCTGGTAAGAAAGGTGGATGCAGATTGTACCGGGGCCATGGGCACCAGGGCCAAGCTGCTGGTCGGGGAGGCCGATGTGCAGGTGGACTTCACCTACGGGGTGATAGACAAATGCATCCTGAAGGCTCTCACAGGCAAGAGCTGCCTGGTCTTTGTCTCTCAGGGAATGCTGGGCCAGGTTCAAAGGAGGATAGAGGCCTATTCGCAGGAGTGGGGAGCAGAGATCCATTCCGTCGACCTATCCGCACGCAGTAACGGGCGCTCTCTGCCCGCCGCCCATGATCTTCCCATGACCAAAAGCCTTAAGTAAAACTAAATTTCACTAAGTAAAGTGTGATGGAATAGCGAGTTGAGCACTGGTCTGCTATTCCGTGCGTCCATTCAAGCCCAAGGCGGAGGCTCCAGCGAAGCTGACTCCGCCCTGGATCTCCCTGAATTATGTGAATATAAATTCGTATATATCGATAACTAAATTTTATATGATTCTTTTATTTAATTATTATCCGAATAGTTTTCTCAATCCTATTGCATTATTGCAGAAGAATAGCTTATTGCCCTGTCCTCCGGCAATGAAATAATAGCTAGAGCGGGTAGGGGAGTGGGGGTTAGTAAAAAAGATGAGTGTACCCGCTCAAGCCCAACGAACATTTTGATGGTATAAATACTTTCCTAGAAATAATTTATAACTGTTTCTCTCCACGAGCTTTTTGCCGGGCGATCTTGGCGGCATAAGCTCCTGCCACAAAGCCGGCATCCACATTCACCACCGTCAGGACGGAGCAGGACTGGAGCATGGAATAGAGGGCCGCCTTTCCCCCGCCACCCATGCCATAGCCGGTGGAGACGGGAAGGCCGATCACCGGAGCGTCCACCAACCCCGCCACCACTGCGGGAAGTGTGCCCTCCCGTCCTGCCGCCACCACAAAAGCATCCGCATCCGCCATTCTCTCCAGACAGGGGAAGAGGCGGTGAATGCCAGCCACTCCCACATCGTACTCGCTGAGGACCTGACAGCCCATCTCCTCAGCCACCACCCTGGCCTCTTCGGCCACGGGGATGTCCGCAGTTCCCGCCGCCAGGATGGCGACGATACCCTCTCTGGCCGGCCGGTCGGCAGAGCGGATGACCACTATCCTGGCGCGGGGATTATACTCCAGGACGCTTCTGGGGGGCAGCTTGGCCGATCTCAATACCACCAGCTGCTCGGAAGAGACCCGGGTGATGATCACACTTCCCGTCTCTTCCAGATATGCGAGGGATATGGCCAGGAGATCGGACTTGTCCTTCCCCTCCGCCAGTATCGCCTCCGGTATGCCAGTGCGATTCTTGCGGCAAATATCCAGCTTTGCCACCTCGCCCACAGTGCGATAATCCCTCACCCGGATCTGTTTCAAAGCCTCCTCCAGGGAGATATCCCCCCGGCGGTAGCCCTCCAGAGTATCTTTGTTGCTCTCCATTTTAGCATCTGTTAATGAAGATATGAGCATAAAGGGTTTATCCCTCCGATCAGAGCTTGACCCGGTGTCAGTAAGATGCGGGTAAATCTCGATCTGCACATTCACTCCCGATACTCAATGGCGGTATCAGGCGACATGGAGCTGGCGCAGATCGCACGGGGGGCGGAGCGAAAAGGAGTGAAGATAGTGGGCACCGGGGACTGCCTGCACCCATTGTGGCTGAAGTCCATCCAAGGGCTGCCGGAGGAGGAGGGTCTGCGCAGGCTGGGGAGGACCCTCTTTCTCTTGAGCGTGGAGGTGGAGGACGCAAAGAGGGTCCATCACCTCATCCTCCTGCCCGATACCTCCAAGGCAGAGGAGCTGGCAGAGGCATTCTCCCCCCATTCGAGCAATATCGAGCAGGACGGCAGGCCCCGGCTGCATATGAATGGGGCCCAGATCGCCGACCTGGCCCTGGAGGCTGGGGGCCTGATCGGTCCCGCCCATGCCTTCACTCCCTGGACGGGGATGTATGCATACTATCAATCCCTGTCCGAGTGCTACCAGGAGAAAGCAGACCGGATCGGATTCATAGAGCTGGGGCTGAGCGCTGATACCGACTATGCGGACAGGATTGGAGAGCTGGCGGACAGGACATTTCTCTC
>JAXDAR010000064.1:0-8663 GCA_034679645.1 Methanothrix sp.
TATACCACGGCTCTTGAAGGTTCAATGCCAGCTTGAATAGGTCTTCCTGAGATAGAGTCACGCATTATAATTCATGAAATGAGATTATTAAACCTTACCCCATACCCACTCAGAACAGCGAAGAACCAAAAGTATTTACCTAATAATAGATCTGAATTTTATTTAAGGGTTACAAATTCAGGAGAAGGAAAAGCAAAAGAAATTGCTTTTTTGATCAATGGCAATCCTGCATCATCTGATAATAGGCTCATTCTGGATAGGACTTTTTTGTGGGAATTCAATGAATTAGAGCCGGGTTCTGAATTTTATTCGCGTGGACTAAATATAGGAATGGGCACGAATATGGATTTCCATGTTAGGTTAACATGGTCTGATGATTCAAGAGAGCCAGGTGTGTTTGATCAGCGGTTAACACCTGTCGTAGAGACTGCTTAGCAATAGAGATTGCTAGGTTCCCCAGGATCAGCGCCACCCAAGTCAGCTGCGAGTGATCGCCATCCCGGTCAGGAGGAAAGACGAGAATTTGGAAATCCCATGCCTTGATTGAGCCGAATGCTTAAAGAATTGAATCAATAAACAAATACAAAGGGATTTTGTATGGACCGCACCAATAAACGGCGGATTGCACCCCGCTCTCTGGATGATATCAAGAAGATCCTGCAGCAGCACAAGCCGGAGCTCTCCGAAAAATGGAAGGTCAAGTCCCTGGACATCTTCGGATCCTATGTCCGGGGAGAGGCCGGGAAGAGCAGCGACCTTGATCTCCTGGTCGAGATCGACGATCCCAAAATGGGGCTGCCCAGGTTCATAGCCCTAGAGAATTATCTCAGCAATCTACTGGGGGTCAAGGTCGATCTGGTGGAGAAAGAGACCCTGAAGCCCGCCATGGGCGGTCATGTGATCGAAGAAGTTGAGATCATATGAAGATGCGCCATCTATTCTTCACATAGGTATTTAATTCGGTCCCCCATGTGTTCAGATCCCCACGCGCAGAGCTGGTCGAGGATCGGCAAAAGTGACTTTCCCATTTCAGTAAGCGAGTATTCCACTTTTGGAGGGACCTGAGCGTAAACCTTTCTGGTGATAAGACCATCTTCCTCAAGCTGGCGAAGCTGTTTGGTGAGCATCCGCTGGGTGATCCTGGGCTGCAGCTTATCCAGCAACTGGCTAAAACGCAGCGTCTCATCATTCAACGCATATACGATAAGCGGTTTCCATTTGCCCCCGATCACATCCAGGGTTGCATCGATTGGCCAATCATACTTGCATTCTTCGGGTGCGAAATTTCATTAGTATCAATCCTGTAAGTATATTACGTGGTGGTTAGTACATTCTATTTATACATTATGATCCTAGTGTATACCATGAAAGTATTATTGGTGAATGGAAGCCCGCATGAGAAAGGCTGCACCTATACCGCCATTGAAGAAGTGGCAAATACTCTGAATCAGGAGGGCATCGTGACCGAGATATTCTGGATCGGAAAAAAGCCGCTTGCTGGATGCATTGCCTGCAAATCCTGCGCAAAAACCGGGCTCTGTGCGTTTGATGACCCCGTCAATGATTTTCTTGACATTGCCAAGGATGCCGATGGATTTATTTTCGGTTCGCCTGTGCATTATGCAGCTGCAAGCGGTGCAATTACTTCTTTCATGGATCGCGCTTTCTATGCTGACTTGCTTGCAGGCAGACAGTCTTTTTACTTGAAACCGGCTGCAGCCGTGGTATCAGCCAGAAGAGCAGGAACAACCGCCACTTTTGATCAGCTCAACAAATATTTCACCATATCAGAGATGCCTGTTATCTCATCGCGTTATTGGAATATGGTTCATGGTGCCATGCCGGATGATGTGAAAAAGGATCTGGAGGGGCTACAGACCATGCGGGTGCTGGCAAGGAATATGTCATGGTTTCTGAAGTGCAAGGAAGCTGGCAAGAAGGCAGGAGTGCAGTTCCCTGTAAAAGAAAAATCCATCTTCACTAATTTCATCAGAGAAGAGGTGTAACACCGATGATCATTCTCTTGAATGTGCCATTTCGCCCTGCCGTCTGGAACTTCCAAGCCATTCAGGCAGATCAAAAGGACTGCTGAATAAAAAAGGAGTATCTTACATGAGTTACCCAGACGATTTGAGTGAAAGCATAATCTTCCCGAAAGGCCAAAAGATTGCGGATGAGCATTTCATAGGGACGGCGTGGATCGAAATGCTGGTAACTGATATGGAATATAATTGTCCTGTTTATAATATATCATTTGAACCCGGGGCAAGAAATAATTGGCATATGCATCCTGGTGGACAAATTCTGTTAGTCACAGGAGGAAGTGGATATTTTCAGGAAGAAGGAAAACCAGCAAGATCGCTTAAACCCGGAGATGTTGTAAAGATCCCTCCAAATGTCAAGCATTGGCATGGGGCAGCGAAGGACAGCTGGTTCGTGCACCTGGGAATCACCGCGAATCCCCTGGTAGGAGATGCTGCATGGTACGAAGCTGTATCTGAAGATGAATATGAGAAAATACAGGCAGAGGAAGAATATAAATGAAGTTCGAATTTAATAACCCAACACGAATAGTATTCGGCGCAGGTTCGCTCTCCCGATTGGATGAATTCGCAAGCAGGTACGGAAAGCGCGCACTGGTGGTCACCGGTGGCGGTAGCGTCAAACGGAACGGCACGTTCAATCGGGCGGTCAAGAGTCTGAAGGATGCAGGCTTATCCGTGTATGAGTGTGCAGGCATCGAGCCGAATCCCAGGATAACCTCGGTCAGAAGGGGAGCGGAGACCGCACGCCAAAATGGATGCGACATCGTCATCGCAATCGGCGGAGGCAGCGTAATGGATGCGTCAAAAGTTATGGCGGCGGCCGCTCTGTACCATGGCGACCCCTGGGACATGATTTTGCACGGCCAGGAGAAGGTGCATGTCCCCACTGAGGCCCTTCCGATAATCACCATCCCCACGCTTGCAGCCACTGGCTCGGAGACGAACTGCGGAGCCGTCATCTCGAACGAGGAGACGCAGGAGAAATCCTTCATGATGACTGAGTGTCTCTACCCGAAGGTCGCCCTGCTCGATCCTGAGTTGACGATGAGCGTCCCTAAGGACCAGACGGCGTACGGCGTATGTGACATCATCACCCATGTCACCGAGGGCTATTTCAACGGCACCGGGAACACGCCCCTTCAGGACAGGTTCGCCGAGGGCGTGATATTGACCTCCATGGAATACGGGCCCAAGGCGATAGCCGACGGCAAGGACCTGGACGCGCGCACTCAGGTCCAGTGGGCAGCAAGCGTCGCTTTGATCGGATGGGTCCAATCCGGCGCCGGCAGCATGGGCTCACCCGTGCACATGATCGAACACACCGTCTCGGCCTACCATGACATCACTCACGCTGCTGGTCTGTCGATAATCAATCCGTCATGGATGCGGTTCGCGGCGACAACCAACACGTCGAAGTTCGTCCAGTTCGCAGAACGCATCTTCGGACTTCTCGCAAAGGGTCCGGAAGACCTGGAATGCGCCCTGTCAGGCATCGACCGGTTCGAGGGTTTCCTTAAGTCGATCGGCTGCCCGACCCGCTTCTCCGAGCTTGGCATCGACGAGAAGCTCATCGGGACCTACGCAAAGGAGACGCTCCGCATCATGCACGATGACAGAGGGATGCTTCCTGCAAGATCGCCCATGAGCCAGGCAGACATCGTCGAAGTGCTGAAAGCGGCCCTGTAGTATCAGAATGAAGGTTTGACTCACGGAAAAACGGAAACACTTGAGGTGGAATTAATGAGAGATGTCATTGTAGTAATTGGTGCGGGTTCAATCGGAGTGGCGATCGCTCGCCGCGTCGCGGGGGATCGCTATCCTGAGGAACTGGAAAAGAGGACAAGCAGTTAACGGCAAATATTACTTGAATATTGAGGAGATGCACACGATGAAGAAAATATCAGCCCTGGCCCTCGCAATCATGATGGGCCTCACCCTCAACGCCTGTGGAACCATAAACAACGAGACGACTGACAGCGATAACGATAGTATCGAGCAGGGACCGCAGTCTTCCACAGAAGAAAACGATATACTTGTGGCTTATTTTTCACATACCGGCAACACTCGTGAAATTGCCAGCCAAATTCATAAAAACGTCGGCGGCGATATCTTTGAAATTGTTACCGTAAATCCATATCCGATGGATTATGATACCGTGGTTGATCAGGCAAGGAAGGAACAGGTAGATGACTACAGACCGGAGCTTGCAGCAAAGGTTGAGAACATGGACTCCTACGATGTAGTTTTCGTTGGCTATCCCAACTGGTTTGAGACGATGCCTATGGCAGTATTTTCTTTCCTGGAAGAATACGATTTCTACGGAAAGACAATTGTGCCATTTTGCACACACGAAGGAAGCCGTTTGGGGCGAAGCGTTGAGGATATCAAAAGACTTTGCCCGCAGTCGACCATTCTGGATGGTCTTGCAGTCCGGGGAGGGGATGTAAAAAATGCTCAGGATGAGGTATCAGAGTGGCTGCAAGAACTTGGAATGATGGAATAAGTGAATGCAGCAGATGGTATAGTCATGAATCCCGACCAGAACGATCCCTGGAAGAAGAATCTCAGAATAAAGAGCCGCTCTGCGCACTTGAAGGTCGGGGATATTTGGACGAAGACAGATCAAGGCCAAGATTTCAGATGGCTCGCACCAAATCCCGGCGGACTGCACCCCGCCCTCTGGATGATATCAAGAAGATCTTGCAGCAGCACAAGCCGGAGCTCTCCGAGAAGTGGAAGGTCAAGTCCCTGGGCATCTTCGGCTCCTATGTCCGGGGCGAGGCCGGGAAGAATAGTGACCTTGATCTTCTGGTCGAGATCGACGATCCCAAGATGGGGCTGCTGAAGTTCATAGCCCTGGAGAACTACCTCAGCGATCTTCTGGGCATCAAGGTCGATCTGGTGGAAAAGCAAGCCCTCACGCCCGCCATAGGCCGTCATATGACCAAAGAGGTGGAAAACATATGAAGGCCTCTGGCAGACAGCAAGGAGTCATGAAGACCATTTCTATCATGCACTCATCTCCAACTCGATCTCACCCGCTGCCAGTGGCCTTGCCAGAAGCTTTCCGTCCCGATACTCCTTCATGATTCGTTCTACCCTCTCAGATACTTCCGGCGTCAGATACGCCTCGCCGCAGCAGCTGCAAACCAGAGCCGGGACTCTCTTGATTACAGCCAGGTTATCCCCCGCTTTCAATACCAGTTCAGTAAGCCCCTCTCGCAGCTTTCCTCCACAAAGGGCGCATATATCCGAATCTGTCATAATCTCCACCTTCATTTCAAGGTTCTCTTCTCGGTCCCGAGGATCAGCGCCTGCCAAAGTCATTTGCGAGTGGTCGCCATCCCGGTCTGGAGGAAAGACGATAATTTGGAAATCCCATGCCTTGAGTGACCCTAACGCTTATAGAATTGAACCAATAAACAAATACAAAGGGATTTTGATATGGCTCGCACCAATCCGCGGCGGATCGCACCCCGCTCTCTGGATGATATAAAGAAGGTCTTGCAGCAGCACAAGCCGGAGCTCTCCGAGAAGTGGAAGGTCAGGTCCCTGGGCATCTTCGGCTCCTATGTCCGGGGCGAGGCCGGGAAGAGCAGCGACCTCGATCTTCTGGTCGAGATCGACGATCCCAAGATGGGGCTGCTGAAGTTCATAGCCCTGGAAAACTATCTCAGCGACGTCTTGGGTGTCAAGGTCGATCTTGTGGAAAAGCAAGCCCTCAAGCCCGCCATAGGCCGTCATGTGGCCGAAGAGGTGGAAAGCATATGAAGGCCACTCGCAGGGAGCAAGGCGTGATGGAGACCATTTTTATCATGCACTCATCTCCAGCTCAATCTTGCCCGCCGACAATAGCCTTGCCAGACTCCAGGTAAACTTTAATCTTAAAGATCCCAGACCATCCCTCCCTTCAGCTCTTGAGCCTACCTACCTATCTTCTCGCCAGCCGTATGGTCTCGTGCAGCTCTATATGTCCAGACAGTGTCTGGACTATCTTGAGATCATCGAAGATCTCAGCGAAGCGGATCATGTGGAAGACATGGCTGCAGCGAAAGCCTTTCCCATACTCAGCAGTTAACCTCTCGCTCACCAGCCCGATGATCCTCGCCCTATACTCCGCCCGGTTCTCTGCCGGCAGATCCTCAATTATGCGCCTGCCGATATGCCAGTAGAGCATGACCCGCTCTGAGTTTACCGATAATGCCACACGGCGGCGCGAACTTTCGACCAGGCTGCTAATATCATCAAGAAGTCTCCGGGAGTCGATGGAGTCGAGATAGCTCGCTAACTCACCTACAGCTATCTGTTCAGTTTTCGCCTTGAGCCCATTCTTCATGCTTTCATCGCCTGCAATGGCCGGATCTGGGACCATCAGTGTGCCTTTATCTGCCTACTTCTTAAGCTCAATGATGTACTCGCAGTGAGGGTCCCCACTGCACATCCTCTTCGTGTACCTTATGGTGTACCTTGGGTTCAGGCTCTCGACTGAACTCTGGCAAAATGCCTGGCAGTGAGCTGGCGTTCCTTCTGTTGGCGGATGGCCGATGTCCCTGTGAGCATTGAGCATCGGACAGCCAGTCATCTTCTCGATTAATCGCTCCTCACTTGCGTCTAAGATCTCACCCACAAGCTCGGGTCCCAAGATTATGGTGGATATGATATCCAAAGCGTTTTCGATCTCTATGGCATTGCTTGTCGGAAGGCCCAAGGATTCAGCCATTTCCTTTGACGCCTTGCCACCCTCGGTCATGATCACATTCGAGATATCGTCTATCCTATCGCCGATAATCTGTCTGACAAGCATATCATAGACCACCGATTGACTATTCGCAGCCTTGGTGGCGATCTCCCAGCGTACCTCAGCAGGAATATCCTTAATGCTGACCATGTAAAAATCCCTCGGATATAATACTGTTTTCAATAATTAAATATATTTTTGGAATGCAGCGGCGTCCATTTTTTGGCCTCTTTAGACTGCCACATCAAGTCCTGAGTGAGCGCAGATGCGAGGAGCCACAGATCCGGCAGGGCGCATTCAATCGCCACAATCGGCCTTGACCCCAGGCCAATAATTTTCTGCTCGTACTCCGCTCCGCTGGCCCGCTCCCACCATCCTCTGAGCCTGCCGGAAGTAGATTTCATCCGTCTTAGGGCTTTTATAGCCCCCCGCCCATCCTCCTATCATGCCCAAGGAGTTTCACAGCCTCATCCCCCTCGATGAAGCCCGATCCATAGTTTTGCAGCACCTCCCCGCCTCCCGCACCGCCAGCGTCCCCCTCAGCCGGGCCGCCGGCTCTATCCTCGCGGAGAAGATCGTCTCCACCATAGACGTACCAGGATTTTCCCGCGCCTCCATGGACGGCTTTGCCGTCCAGGCTGGGGACACCCTGGAAGCCAGAGAGGACCGGCCGGTCTCCCTCCGCCTGGCCGGTCGGGTTCCCATGGGCCGGCTGCCCGGGGTCGAGATCTCCTCCGGAGAGGCAGCGGAGGTCTCCACCGGCTCCATGATCCCGCCGGGAGCCGATGCCGTGGTCATGATCGAGCACTCCCAGGCGGCGGAGGAGAAGGTGCAGGTGCGCCGTCCGGTCTATGCCAGCGAGAACATCCAGGCGGCTGGAAGCGACATCTCCTTCGGCGAGACTGTGCTCTTCCCCGGCACCCTTCTCCAGCCCCGGGAGATCGGGGTGTTGGCCGCCCTGGGATGCCAGGAGGTGCCGGCCCGGATGCTGAAAGTAGGAGTGGCCTCCACCGGAGATGAGCTGGCTGCGCCAGGAAAGAGCCTGACAGCAGGCCAGATCTACGACATCAACACCTACACCATCGCCGCCGCTGTGGCCGACTGCGGGGCACAGGCCCTGCACTACGGCATCCTGCCCGATGAAAAGCAGGCCATGGCCGGGGCTCTGCATAAGATGGCCGGGGAGTGCGACCTGATTTTGGCCAGCGGCAGCACCTCCGCCGGAGCGGGGGATATGATCTATAAGGTGTTAGAGGAGATGGGCCAGCTGATCTTCCATGGGGTCAACCTCAAGCCGGGCAAGCCCACCATCTTCGGCCTGATCGACGGCAAGCCCTGCCTGGGGCTGCCCGGCTACCCCACCAGTGCTTTGACCGTCTTCTCCTGCCTGGCCGCTCCTGCCATCCGGGCCGCTCTGGGCGGCAGCTACCAAAGCAAGAGCGCCCCTGGCCGTCTGGCCGGGCCAGTTCGGACGGAGGGCCGCCGCCAGATGCTGTCCGTGGGCCTGTCCGGGAATTTAGTCTACCCTGTGGACAAGGGCAGCGGCTCCATCACCACCCTGGCCGGAGCGGACGGGATTATAGACATCCCCGCCGGTGTGGAATTTCTGGAAGAGGGGACGGCGGTCTCAGTGGAGCTATTTGCAGAAAGAGAGCCGGATTCCAATACATTGATTGTCGCCGGGGAGAACTCCATCCTTTTAGAAAAGCAAGCCGAGAGCCGCCCCGGAAGCCTTAGGCTGCTTTACGCCGGCCCCATCCAGGCCCGGATCTACCTGGATGAAGGGGTGGCAGACCTGGCCTGCGTCTGGAATCTGGACCGGCCCTGGCAGGGTACAGAGATCATCTGGAGCGCCGAGAGGGAGATGGGGCTGCTCTTCC
>JAXDAR010000065.1:0-15515 GCA_034679645.1 Methanothrix sp.
CGAAAACCAGGAAATAGGCCGCCATGGCCACTGTGCCAGATGTCATATCACTCCCTTGCCAGAAGATATCTTTCCGGCCTCACTTCAGGGGGAGGTAAAATAACACATCCTCATCGGGAATGCAGGCAAGAGATAGGCCTCGCCTCTGCAAGAGAATAAAGACCGCCTCCATCAGCTCCAGGATGCACTGGTTGTGCTTTTCCACGCATATCCCTTTAAAGTCCTCAAATCCTCCCGTGACCAGGTCCTCACCGAACTCCATCTGGGGGAGGTTCACCTCCAGCTCCGTCTGTTCCTCAATGCACAGGCCGCTTTTAGTGGCCACCTGATCCAGCATCGCCATATACTGATCATAATCCATGGCATAGACCACTCCCTGCACCCGGCCGGATGGGTCCTCCTTCGACCGGGCCATATAGAGGGGCAGGCCCGATATGTCTATATCCTCCGGCGGCTTGCCGCTGGCGATCTCTTCTGCTGCCCTCTGCATCACCCTGAGGATATCGTCCAGGCCCTCCAGTACCTTGGCGGCCACAGCATCCAGATCCTCTCTGCCTTTAGCGGTAGTCATTGTTCATCCATCCTCGCCCAGGGGCCAAGGCCCAGGGTCCGACCGGCATAATTGCCCTGCAAACCTCTTTTATGCGCTTTTTATAGCAGGCTTCCTATCTGAGAGCTAATAGAATTTACGTTTATTGAGTGTATTGTGCAGGCGAATAGGCCTTCGATCCACTCCTTTAGAAAAGCATTATAACCCATGCACTACGAGACAGGAGCTGGGAAAGCCCCTGGAGGCCCCGAGGATGATCAAGCATATTGTCATGTTTAAGTTCAAGGACTTCTCTATTGGTAGGAATAAGAGGGAGAACATCCAGCTGGTAAGGGATTCTTTGCAGTCCCTTACCCCTAAGATCAAGGAGATAAGGTCCTTCGAGCTGGGAGTCAACACTCTTTCCGCCAGCAATGCCTATGACCTGGTGCTGCTCTCGGAGTTCACGAGCCCTGAGGAGTTGGTGAGATACCAGAAGCATCCCGAGCACCTAAAGGTGGCAGAGGTGGTGGGCCAGGTCTGCGAGTCCAGGATCGTGGTTGATTATAACCTCTGAGGCGACAAGGAGCGGCAGATGAGAGATGAGATCCGGCCTTTTAGGGCTTAGCGATTTCATCCTTCAGCCCTTTTATGAAGTGGCCGTGGGTGATTGCACCCATGGCAAGAGGCCGGATTCTCTCTTTTAAAATCTGCAGATCTTCCTTTCCGGGATCGTTCCCTTTCGCCTGATCGGCAGCAGTCACATCTATGGCCCTCAGATAAGCCTCCGTCATCACCCGGGCATACTTTTCCGTCCTGCCCCGAGCGTCCACTGCTATGCTGTCCAGTCCTATCCGGAATATATTGGGCATGAGGTCTATGAGACAGGTCTCGGCGGAGTTGAAGATGTGGCTCCTGCCCCAGTCATCCAGGCGGAGGGGGAAGATATGCTTGAAGTCCTGCAGGCCCCAGAACCTCTCCCGGTCTGTTTTTCCCTGGGCGAGAGGGGGGATGCAGTCTTCTGCCACCATCACCTCCAGACTACCCTGGACCACCAGCTCCAACTGCGGGGTGCCAGCCATTGGCCGGCAGGCAGCAACAGTTTGCGCCAGATGGCGGCAGGAGAGCTCAGGGGAGAGTGTCAGGTGAGAGAAAGGCGGAGCAAGAGACTGCACCGTCCGGTGGTTCCAGACGTTAAGCCCAGATCCGCCATAAAGCGGCATTTCGGGCATCTTCTCCTGGATCGCCCAGGCAGGGCCGATGTTCTCGACCATTATCCCGTTCACCGGGACCCTGGAGAGAAGGGGCAGGGCAAGATCGATAAAATCATCCCTGGTAATCCGCGGCCACTTCCAGATCAGATCTGTATTTCGGCAGCTCTCTCTTGCTTCCATCAGCATCCTCCGGATCTCTCTGGCGCGGTCTTTTCCCATAAAATCCGCCGGCTCGAAGTAGATGCGTTGGCATCCTCCCTTTACGCTTCCCTCGATCGTATCCAGGCTATCGGCATAGGCAGAGAGCATGGGTTTGCATTCCACCACCCGAAAAGAGCCGTCCGGCTGCATCAGTCCCTTCAGGCGGTCCTTTGCCCTTTCGATATTCTCCGGCCCCGGGCGGCGTTCAGCCAGCAGGGCGGCTTCAACGGAGTGGAGAAGATCGCGGCGCAGCTGGTTCAAAGCACTCAGAGGGGCGAAAAGTTCGCCTGGATAGTCCATCTCCACCTTTCTGATGACAAAAGGAGTGCCTCCCGTCCGTCTTATCTGGGATTCTATCTGCTCGGAGGTCAGGGGCCGGTTCAGGGCCCGCTCCATCTTGAAGCCAGCCATAACTCGGATCTCCTCACCGCTATCCAGCCGGGCCAGGATCTCGGGAGTGGTGTCCTTCCAGGTGATGGAGATATCAATGGGTCTGGCGGTCTTTGAGGCAGAGGTGATGTGCTCTGCCTTTCGGGCGAGGGCGGAGCTGCTGGTGAGATATACCCTGGCCCCTGGTCTGACTCGATCCGGAGTTCTCAGTCGCACCAGGCCGTCCTTTTCGATGGCTTTCTGCACCACCAGCCCCATCTCCTGGCCAGGGGATTGAAAGACCAGGCCATCTCCCTTTTCCGGCAGCAGCGAACTGCAGAGGCGGACAGAGGCCTCGCCCCTCTGGGAGTCGTATGAGGTCACACTGCCTATCAGCACCCCCCGATTGTCCGACATCCCCCGGCCCATGACATCTTTGGCCCCCAGGAGGTGGCCTGCGGTGAAGTCGCGGTTGAAAGCCAGGGCCAGATCCCTCTCCTCCTCTGGGGAGGGGGACCAGCTGCCGGTGGCGATGCCGTCCAGTGCTCTGCGGTAGATGCTGGTGACGATGGCCACATACTGGGGGGACTTCATCCTTCCTTCGATCTTCAGGGACTGCACCGGCGAGCGGACTATCTTATCCAGGTGCCGGTAGACGGAAAGGTCGCGGGTGGAGAGAATGAAGCTCTCCTTCTGGGCTGTAGCCTCAAGGCCCGCTGGCCGGCCGTATTCGTCTCTGGGACCGTGCATCAGGACATACGGTTTCCGGCAGGGCTGGGCGCACATCCCTCTGTTGCCGCTCCGTCCGCCGATGGCCGAGGAGAGGAGGCACTGGCCGGAGTAAGAGTAACACAATGCCCCGTGCACGAAGACCTCCAGGCCCAGCCCGGCCTTTCTCGTCTCCTGTCCCCATCTTTTGATCTCCTCTAAACTCACCTCTCTGGCCAGGACCACCCTCTTGAAGCCCAGTTGGGCGGCATAGAGAGTACCGGGGAGGTTATGGATGGTCATCTGAGTGGAGGCATGCCTCTCCAGATCCGGAACAAGCTCGCGGGCCAGTGCTGCCGCCCCCAGGTCCTGCAGGAGGATGGCGTCTGCGCCTATCTCGTAGAGCCTGACCAGGTACTCCCCCAGGTCAGGCAGCTCATCCTCCCGGACGAGGGTGTTAACGGTGACATACACCCTCACCCCCCGCAGATGAGCATAGTCGATGGCCTCCGCCATCGCTGTATGGTCGAAGTTTGCGGCGAACTTTCTTGCACCGAATCTCTTGCCGCTCAGGTACACTGCATCCGCACCTGCCGCTATGGCAGCATGCAGGGCTTGGGGCGAGCCGGCGGGGGCGAGGAGTTCAGGGATTTTTCTCAATGTCAATCGCTTTATCTGCAGCTCTTTCAAGTAATAAGGCCTATCCTTTCTATTGATTTAGATGTCAATTAGGAATACACAAAGTCAATTTAGAGATTGTCATATTGCGGATCATACAATACGAATCCAAAGGTCCGGTGCACGTTCATAACCCATATACATATCGGCCTTCTCATTGCTCGGCGTATAATGGTCGTCGGCCGCTCTGCCATGAATCATTAATTGATTATTTATCACATAAGCTACAATTAGATTCTGGTGAATATATGAAGCACTCGGACTTATTAATAGCTATATTGGCTCTTTTTCTGCTCTCTTCAGCAGCAGATGCATTGAGGACCTTTTCCGGAGAGGTGGTGGCCATAGACAAACCGGTAGAGGATGACATCTTCGCCGCAGGCAATATAGTTAGCGTCAACGCCCCTGTGGACTCATTGGTGGCAGCAGGGAACATAGTGAATGTCAATGCCCCGGTTAAAGGCGACGTCATCGCCGCCGGAGGGCAGGTCTATGTGAACGCCGACGTGGGCGGAAAGGTGGTAGCCGCCGGAGGGACGGTTAATTTAGGCGGAAATGTGGGCACCAATCTGGTGGCTGCCGGCGGCCAGGTGAGCATACTTCCGGGCAAGACCGTGGGCAGGGATGCCCTGATCAGCGGCGGCAATGCAGTGAACTCCGGCCGGATCAATGGCACATTGACCGTTCAGGCTGGCAGCTTCAACAACACCGGATCAGCAGGAAAGGTCGATTTCTATCAGACGGCGAAGGCAGAGGATAAGGCCCCGCCCAGGGAGGACAGATGGGGTGGTTTTAATTTCTTCAGCCTGATAAGCATCATCGGATACCTTATCCTGGGACTGATCCAGGTGAAATATCTTCCCGCCGTATTTCGCACGGTAGACGGGGAGATCCGCACCTCCACCCTGCTTCGCACCATGCTGGGATTCATCATCATCATCGCCTCGTTCATCGCTTTGGTGCTGGTGGCCTTCACTGTTGTGGGCCTGCCGATAGCAATGCTATCCATGTTTCTGATGATCGTAGCCCTTATGACGAGCGGGACGTTCGTCTCCTACAGTCTGGGCCGGTGGATTTGCATGCAAGGCAAGCTGAAACAGGGGGATCTGGTGTGCTTTGCCATCGGATTTGTGATTCTCAATCTTCTCTTCCTGATCCCCTATCTGGGAGGCCTGGTGGGCATGATATCCATGAGCCTGGGATTCGCTGCCCTACTGTACGCCGCCCGCCGCTTCATTGTGGCAAGCGGCAGCAAGATCGCGGCATTGGAATAGAAAAAGAAAAGGAAAACGAGAAAGGATAAACTTTTTTTGGCTCCTCGCTGTTTTGTGTGGGCATTGTGACTCTAACTTAAAACCACAAAGGCACAAAGACACAAAGGATTCTATCTCTAATATGGGTCAATCAGCTAGGTTAAGATACATCTTTGTGCCTCTGTGTCTTCGTGGTTCATTTTTTGTGCTGTCTCTAGGAACAACCGAAGAGGCGACAGAAGGCCAATGATCAGGTCGGTTTGTAGAGGCGGCCTACTGGAAAGAGCGAAGAGACTATTTTATATTTTTCAATCCGGCTCCGGGCCCTGCCGGCCATGGCCGATCCTCCAGCGAATCCTCTTTATGATCCCCAGGAGCGCTCGAGCCTCCCTCTCCGTCAGCTCCGCCCGGCCGAAGATCCGCCGCAACATCAGCAGGGTGTAATCCTCCTTATGTTCAGGGTAGGCGATCTCCCGGAGTAGATCTCCCCCCCTCTCCACCAGCAAGTTCAGGCTCTCTTTGCTGGCCATCTGCACACTGCCCGAGCTATCCCTCCCGTTCCGGGAGAGCTCATAGAAGAGCACTGCAGCCGAGTGAGAGAGGTTCATCACCGGGTACTCCTCGGAGGTGGGAATGGAGACGATCATATCGCACTGGGCGATCTCGTCGCTGTTAAGGCCGCAGTCCTCCCTCCCCAGGAGCAGAGCCACTGTCCCCTCCTTATCCCGGAGCTTTGCCGCCAGGCCGACCGGGGTCAGGCAGGGGACGCGCAGGTGCAGGCGCAGGTGGTGCTGCTCGTGCTCCAGCCTCTTGCCGGTGGTGCCCACCACCAGGTTCGCCCCCTCCAGAGCCTCGGCCAGTGTTGAGAAGCGGCGGGACATCTGCAGGACATCCCGAGCATGGGAGGCCATGGCACAGCCGAAGTCTTCGATCTGGCAGGGATTGACCAGGGCCAGGTCGTGAAAGCCGAAGTTTTTCATCGCCCGCGCTACCGAGCCCACATTGCCCTCGTAGAGGGGCTCGACCAGGACCACACGCAGATCCATCCTTGTATCCTATCCCTTGGAGACGCCCAGGGGAAGCAGCCTGGCCACCCTGGTGGCTATTCCCAGGTTATGCACCACATCCACCACATCGCTCGATGGCTTGTAGACCTGGGGGGCCTCCTCGGCCAGCATTCCTGGAGAGGTGGACCGGACAGCGATTCCGTCCCGGCTCAATGCCGCCTTCACTTCTTTGCCGGTGAACTGCTTTAAGGCCTGGCTCCTGCTCATCACCCGGCCTGAGCCATGGCAGGCGGAACCGAATGTCAGCTCCAGAGCCCTGTCCTGGCCGCAGAGGACGTATGAGGGCGTGCCCATGCTCCCCGGTATCAGCACCGGCTGGCCCAGGCCCTGATAGGCGGCGGGAATCTCCTTTCTGGATGGGCCGAAGGCGCGGGTGGCCCCCTTGCGGTGCACATAGAGCCTCTCCTTATTCCCCTCCACCTGGTGCTCCTCGATCTTGGCCACGTTATGGGCGACATCGTATACCAGATCCAGTTTCGAGCCGGGGAAGTAGCGGTCGAAGATCTCTCTGGTCCAGTGGGCGATGATATGGCGGTTGGCCCAGGCATAGTTGGCGGCGCAGACCATGGCCCCGAAGTAATGATCCGCTTCGGGACTGCCCAGGGGAGCACAGGCCAGCTGCTTGTCGGGGATGTCGATGTTGTACTTTCGCACCGCCTTGGAGAGGACGTCCAGGTGATCGGTGCAGATCTGGTGGCCCGCTCCTCGGGAGCCGCAGTGGATCATCACTGTGATCTGCCCCTTGAACAGGCCGAACCGTTTCGCCATCTCCGGATCGTAGATCTCATCCACCCTCTGAATCTCCAGGAAGTGGTTGCCGCTGCCCAGGGTTCCCAGCTGAGGCCGGCCCCGTTTCCTGGCTTTGACCCCCACCTGGGCCGGGTCCGCTCCCGGCATACTGCCGCTCTCCTCGCAGTGCTCCAGGTCCGCCTCCACTCCATAGCCCTCCTCCACCGCCCATTCCGCTCCCCGCAGGAAGGACTCGGTCAGTTGCTGATCGGTGGCATGGAGCCTGCCGGTGGACCCCAGACCCGAGGGCACCGCCTGAAAGAGGGCGTCTAAGAGGGTGTTGATGAGCGGCTGCACCGCCTCGGCCTGCAGGTCGGAACGGAGGAGGCGCACTCCGCAGTTGATGTCAAAGCCCACTCCGCCGGGGCTGATGATGCCTCCCTGCTCCCGGAAAGCGGCCACCCCGCCGATGGGAAAGCCGTAGCCCAGGTGGGCATCGGGCATGGCCATGGAGTGGCCTACGATTCCGGGAAGGGTGGCCACATTGGCCACCTGGTCGATCGTCCCCGGCTCGACCATATCCCGCAGGAGGGAGGAGACGAATATCCTGCCCGCCACCCGCATTCCCGGCCGGTAGCCGATGGGCACCTCGTAGATGTTATCATCGATCTTACTGAGTTCCATATCTCACACGTCCACAATCATCACACATAAAATCATCAGACATCAAGCACCACCTGAATACACCACCGCTCGTTCTTCTTGATGGCGAACTTATGCCTGGTGACCGCTTTCACCTCGGCCAGGAACGAGTGCCTCTTCTGGTCCATCCTCTCCCCGCCGATCTCCGCCCGCAGCTTCCAACCCTTGCCATCTTCGAGCTCTTCCAGCGCCACCTGGAAGCGGGAGAAGACCGCGGACTCAGTCTCAAAGAGAAAGACTATCTCTGAGAGCCACTGGTAGGCCAGGTCCTCCAGATCATCCGCCTCAAGCTCCACTGGCCAGGACTCCTTTTCCGTCACCTGGCCGGGCGGGATCATGGCCCCAAAGAGGGCGGAGGCGGCATTGGATAGCATCTCCTCGGGAGTGGTGCCATAGGCGCGGAACTTGACATCTGCGGTATGCTCCAGATACTGGAAAGGAATCATCTATCTCTAATTAGGAGACGAAGGCATTAAAGCATTGCCAGCCCGCGGACCAGGCCGGCGGAAGCGGCCAGGCCGAGAGCGCGGGCATACTCCCGCCCGGTTATGGTGCGGTCCAGTTCAGGGTAACGGCAGGCCTGATACTCCGGCCTGAACTGAGCCATCACATTGAGGTAGGTGTTCCTTGAGATCTCCTGGGAGATGAAGCGCACCACCTCCTCCGTCCCCGCTGCGCCCGCAGGCAAGACCAGGTGGCGGACTAAAAGCCCCCGCAGGGCGATGCCCTCCTCATCCGTTTCCAGGTCGCCCACCTGGCGGTGCATCTCTTTCAGGGCCGCTTTCATGATTGATGTGTAGCCGGGCGCATGGGAGTACTTTTGCGCCGGGCCGTCCTGGCCGTATTTGGCATCGGGCATGTAGATATCGATGATGCCATCGAGGAGGCGCAGCGTCTCCACCAGGTCGTAGCCGCCGCTGTTGTAGACCAATGGGACGCTTAAGCCCTGCTCCCGCGCTAAGACCAGGGCCTCCAGGATCTGGGGGACGACGTGGGTGGGGGTGACGAAATTGATGTTGTGGCAGCCACAATCCTCCAGGGCGAGAATCATCCTGGCCAGCTCATCTGGGCTCACCTCCCGGCCGGCATCCAATTGGCTGATGTCCCAGTTCTGGCAGAAGACGCAGGAGAGGTTGCAGCCGGAAAAGAAGATGGTGCCCGAGCCCGCGCGACCTGAAAGGGGCGGCTCCTCCCCGAAGTGGGGGGCAAAGCTGGCCACCCGGGCCCGCCTCCCAGTGCCACAGAAGCCCCGCTCGTCGTTGATGCGGTTGACCTGGCAGCGGCGGGGGCAAATCTGGCAGGACGCAAGAAGCGCTAAAGCGGTGCTGGCGCGCTCTTCGAGGATTTCCAGGGGCATCTTGTTATAGGCGGCCATAGGTCCACAACCATATTTTGCAGGCCGATCTGTGATGCCTTTCGGCGGCGAGCGTCCATTTTAGGGCAGATTCGTTTTCCGGATCGAAAACTATATATCTCGGCAATCGTCTATATAGCAAAAGGCGAAAGTCGATAGAGTTTTTCTCCCTCCTTTACCCCTTCGACTTTCCCCCCTCCTATTTACTTTTATGTATAACTGAGGAGATCAGCAGGCTTCTTTTCGATATCAAGAGAATCGAAGGGCGGGCGGATCAAGAATATTGACTCTCCACACCCAATCACCAAGAAGCTCTCCTGCATGGCCTCGCGGAACAGGAATTGCAGCAGGAGAAATCCTGGTTAACGTTATTCGCCTGCATCATGGTGAAGATTGTCCTTGCTCAACTTGCCAGGGATATATTCGCAGCCAGCTCAGCTGCCCTGTCATGGCTCTTGATGGCCTCATCATGTCTTCCAAGCATGTCTAGAGCATCGCCTTTGTTATTCCATGCATCGGCATCTTCAGGATCCAACCGGATCGACTCATCATAAGCCTGGATGGCTTTATCGTACTTGCCAAGATTTGCGAGAACATTGCCTTTGCCGTTCCATGCCGAAGCAAGTTCAGGATCCAGCCGGATTGACTCGCTATATGCCCTAATAGACTCGTTATACTTGCTGGCGTTAAAAAGCTCGTTTCCTTTATCAACCCAATAGACTGGGTCTGATTCGTTAGTTGCAGCAATGTTTTCGGTGATAATCGCATCAGGAGCCATATTGTCTGCTGAATGCGGCATTCCAGCAACCGATTCATTAATCTCTGTGGAATTATCTGCAATATCATCAGCTGTAACGCCCTGAGAAGATGCAATGTTCAGCAAAATCAGCATCAATAATGCCAATCTAAAGAGGGCCTGTCTTTGGGTCAAGCAATCCCACCCGCTATATATTACCATCTGCTACACGAAAAGCTTTTGGGTCAGGGAATTCTCTGTCTCTTGCACCCGTGATCTCATACAAGCGCCTCTGAATGGCCGGTCTGCAGATCGCGTTCTCTCCCACATGCAGGAAAGTATCTGCTCACAAACTCCCCGAGAATATGATCTCGGCCTTAAAGCCTAATTCCGCGTCTGCGGCAATACTCTTCGAATGTTATGCCTTGATCCTCGTTTTTAAGCAGATATTCGTATTCCTCATCAACATGGACCGCCTCGCCGAAATCTCCTTTTGCCTGTCTCGCTTCTGTTTGCACTTCATTCATCCCCTGGTCGATCCCAGACGGTTCAGGTATTTGATAGTCTCTTCCCAACGGTAGTTGGAGCCGCCTTATCAAAGCATTTGCGGCCATTATCATCATCACCATCACGCAGGACTGGATAGCACAGCCAATTCGGCAAAAGAATTATTAACAATGCGGCGCATAAATACCCTAAAGCTCAGATTTTGGATCACGAGATGATTAATATGAATATACACAGGCTGATTGCTTTATCTATATTGCTCGCTTCTCTGGCAGGCTCGGTCTATGGCCAGAGCGGGGATAACGAGACGACTGAGATCACACCCTCACTAACAGTCATGGATCAGACGGCTATAGGCGACAGTATGCTCGCCAATGTCACTGTGGCCGGGGCAGTATCTGACGGTCCGGGATGGGTGGTGATACACAACGACCTCTTCGGCCATCCAGGGGGAGTGGTTGGATACGCCCATGTCGACAGCGGCAACACCAGCAATGTCAGCGTCACCATTCACTCCTTCGTGGCAACGGATAGCCTCTTTGCCGTTCTGCATTACGATCGTGGCGTGGCGGGAGTGTTCGAGTATCCGGCGATGGATACCGAGCAGATGGCGGAGGGGCTGATAGTGATAAAGCCCTTCAGGGTATCGACCGCTTGGGGTGGGATGCTAATGAATCTCACGCAGATGGCCGCGGAGGATCTATCAGACTGTGAAAAGGATGCCCTGATGCGTGTAAGATGCGATTGAAAAGATTGTACATCCCTTTGGCTCTTCCTAGTTGAGCCCTCATCCTTGGCTTTGAGCAGAGATTCGACAGGGAAGCTTTGCCGATAGCCCTATCGTTCTTTTATCAACTCTTTAAAGCCATAATTTTAAATGATTTGCCAGACAAATATTATCGGAGGGATCTGAATGATTAAATGTCGCTATATATTATTAATACTGACCCTCTTCTCCATTGGAACTGCAGACTCTCAAGTGGCAGGAGTATCAGCCGGCCTGGGCACAGGACTCATGGGACAGGTTGTGAATTCAAACGGTCAGGGTATATCCGGGGCCAAGATCTGGACTATTGAGGCTAATGGCCAGGCTATGAGCACTGCCACCAATGCCTCTGGCTACTATGAGATGGCCCTCGTTCCTGGAAACTATACAGTGACCGCGGAACTCTCCAGCTTCAGCTTCACATCATCCGCGGTGCGGGTGCTGGCGAACGCCATCTCTATCGTCCCGAGCATCACCGGCTACTCCTCTGGCGTAGCTCAGTCAGCCTCTACCGTTCCCGCATCAGCCTCCACAGTTCAAGGAGCCTCAGAGGTTGCAGCAACCTCACCAGCCACTGCAATCACATCAGGCTCCGGAATGATCGGATCGCCTTACTATAGCGGTGCTGTGGGATGGGTCCAGGGGAGGGTAGCAGATCAGACCGGCGCTGGCGTTCCCTTTGCCTCGCTGAACGTCGACGGCTGGAGGACGACGTATACCACTGACCAGCAGGGCAATTATCGCCTGGAGCTATCACCGGGAATGCACATTATCGATCCCTTCAAGTCCGGCTATGGCATTCCGCCCCGAGCAGCATTCGTCGCCTCCGGGCAGACCACAAATCTGGATTTCATCGCCAAAGGGGTGGTAGCTCTGGGGAGAGGGAGAATGTGACTGAAAAATCACGGGCTTTGCCCGCACCATCTATCTTTTCTATCGATTATTGCCAGGGCATTCTCTATCAGGACTATCCGCTGGGCCCTGTGCCTGGCACTCTTCACTATGACCACAGGATCGCTCACTCGTCTCGCCTCAGCTATGATTCTGTGACCGTGAATCGAGTCGCCGACATCGTAGCCCTTCATTTTACCGGCTCCATCTTGCCTTCCTTTTCCAGGTCATCCATGATCTTGCATACCAGCTCATAGTCCAGCTGCAGGTCCGTGCTGGCATCAGATGCATATGCCTCGCCCTTCATCTGGAAATATCCAGCAACTTCCACTTTAGCAGTCTCATAGTCCACATCACGATATTCGATGACCTTGATTGCAGCGAGCTTTTCCCGGACAGCATCGCGAATGAAGTCAGAGGGATTGAGGTACAGACCGGCATCTACAAGCCTGTTGATCTGCAAAATCTCATTTCGGGTCAGCTTGGCCCCAACTACCTTTCCCACATTTCCAGTACTGGCGATATCTACACCCATACCCTTTTTATTAGTTAAAACTAATTTATGGGTTTATCGGTCCGGTGTTTGTAGTACCATCAGCTATACGCCTAATAAAATGCTAAAAGGAGAATCAGAGGAACCTGATCCCCCTGGGCATCTCCCCGAACCGTCGGCGGAGCTCCTCCGGCCAGTTAGAGGGATCCAGCCCCTTCTGGCTTAAGAATGCACTGGCCCAGCGCTCCAGCCCCACCCCGCTGCAGCCTGACCACAGGGCTTCGCCGCTCTGGGCTTTCACTGTGAATCCTTTAGGATACTTCTCCCCGTTCACGGACAGGTTCTGAAACTCTATCCAGTTTCCGTTGTAGGGCAGCAGGGCCTCATAGTCCACTGT
Organism: Methanothrix sp.; assembly: GCA_034679645.1. Taxonomy (GTDB): domain Archaea; phylum Halobacteriota; class Methanosarcinia; order Methanotrichales; family Methanotrichaceae; genus Methanothrix. The sequence continues at coordinate 12,595 of JAXDAR010000065.1, forward strand.
GCCCGCGCCGGTCATCTCCGACAGGCCGGTCTTGCCTTCCTGGGCCATGAACCAGGGGGTGACCCAGGCCGTCCTCCAGTGCAGCTCTAAGATATCCTCGAAGATGTGCTTGTAGCAGCCCTTGAGCTTCTCCGCCTCCTCCAGCGTCTGCTCCTTGGTTCCCAGCCAGACGATCTCTATCCGGTGGAACTCGTCCACCCTCTCTATGCCATGAATCCCGCCGGACTCATAGCGATGGCTGGTGCCGGAGCGGTCGAATACCCGGATGGGCAGCTCTTTTGCGGGCAGGGTCATCCCCTGCAGGAATCCCCAGAAGGTGGGGCACTGGGCATAGCACATCCCACCGATGGGCAGGTCGATCTTCTCCTTGACCAGCTCCAGAGGAACTTCATGGGTGACCTTGTAGTAGTCCATGACCTCCTCCCAGAAGGCGGGATCGCGGGTCTTGGGCGGACAGACGAAATAGATCTCCGGGTAGACCCCCTGGGCATGGCCGCTCTTCTTCCAGACGTCCCAGGTGTCCAGCTTGGGAAATATCATCTCCTGGTAGCCCAGGGGACGGATGATCTCCTCTAAGACGATGGCCTCGAAGGTGCGGAAAAGATGTGTCGCCTGGGGGCCGTAGATCCACTGCCCCCGGGCGGAACCGTGCTTGATCCATCCCGCCTTCTGCATCTCCTCCGTGGGATCGGCGGTGAATTTGGGCTCTCTTTTCTCGCTCTCCCATAGAAGCTCCCAGTGCTCGGTCTTCCCTCCGTAGCCCTTCTCCAGCTTCTCCTCTAAAAGGCTCACGATGCGGTCTGGAATGCGGTTCTCGATCTCCGACTGGCCTAAAGTGCCCTCGGGTCCCACGTCCAGTGTGAGCAGCAGCTTTCCACCCTCATGCCTCATCTCCCGCACATAAGGGATCCTGTGATCTATACTCTTATCAGACTGGACCTCGATCTCAAACCGGGTCACATCCATGCCCCGAACGCCGATCCTGAACTGCTTTCCCAGAAGTTCAGAGAGCGGCCGGCGCAGCCTGAGCAGGGCATCATGAGCCCGAACATATCGATCGCTCTCGATGACCAGGTCGATCCTGTTTCCCTCCAGCCGCCAGGAGGTGACACGAGCTCCCTGTCCCTCCGGAGCGCCCTTCTCCAGCATCGGTCCAGCATCTCTTATAAAATCGGAAATGGCTTTCTCGGCACTGCCGGCATCAGCACTCAGCCGGAGGCTTGCCTCCAAATGAAATCTCATCTATCCTCCACAACAGATAGCGTCTCTTTTGCTATTTTAATGTTCATCAATAAATCATCCATGGTGGTGAGAAGAGTCCCCGGTTTCTCGACCGAGAACTGCAGGCACAGGCAATCCCCATCGATCGATAGATTCATGTTAGGGAGGTTGTCCGGCTCAATTGACCGGCCCACCTTCTCTATATCCTCTTCTCCCTCTGCCAGCATGACCAGCCGGGCATGAATCATATTGCGTCCACAGCCTGCTGGCCGGAGGATTCGGCCTCTCGATTCAGTTGCCTGCCCAAGATCTCGTCCAGCCGGGTCAGGAACTCTTCCTCTCTGCCCGGTGGTATGGAGGCCCCGCTGGCTATGGTATGGCCTCCGCCGTTTCCGCCCACGGAGTCCGCTGCCTCCCGCAGGGCCACAGAGAGGTCCAGCCCCCGAGCGATGAGAGGCTTGTTTCCCCGGGCGGATATCTTGACCATATCATCCTTATGGTTCAGGGTCACCAGGGGCAGATCGGTGTAAAGATACCTGATCCCCAGGCCGGAGACGATCGCCCCTGCCTCCATATTCTCCCTTTTCAGATAGCGAAGGTTCTTCATCTGCCGGCTCTGCTCTCGAAGGAGTTTTATCTCTCGCAGGATATGCTCTCTGTACTCGTCCGCCAGCCTCTCCGCCTCGATGAGCGCCCCCCGGTCGCGCAGGCAGAGGGTGAGCCCGATGCCGGGAAGGTCCCGGTTGCCACAGGCATTGAGAAGCTGCACCATAAAGAGGGAGTTTTCCACCACCTCATGACGGAGGCGGATCACCTCTCCTAAAATCGAATCGGCGGCAAAACTCCCCTGCATGATCAGCTTCAGGGCCAGAGCCGTGGCCAGCCTGGTCAGGTCATCTCCTGCCAGGGACTCCACATTGCCGTTTATCCTCAGAGCATCCAGGAACTCTCTGATCTTCTCCCGGTCGCCGGTGAATTCCAGGAGCGGCTCTATGCTCCCTGCCAGTACCTCTTCTATCGGTCCGTCAATAGAGAGCTTCAGCCCGGCCCTGACTTGCACCGCACCGCTGGCTATCGCCTCTTCTAGGATGGATCTGTTCGCCCCGATCATCGCCTGGCGGTCGCCCATTGCTCCCACCAGGGCAAGGCCGGCCAGATCGGAATTATCGCCCATATGGCGGACCACAGAATAGACGGTGCCCGATGCTGAAAGCTCAAAAGCCCCATCTATGCCGAAGAGATGGGGGTTGAGATGCATACAGTCCAGAGTTCCCACCGGGCGGTGATGATCCAAAACGAAGCACTCGCCCGGCACGCTGGAGATCAGATCCGGTTTTCCGCTCCCCATATCGCAGAAGACCACCGGCCCGGTCAGGCCGTCGATCACAGACCGATCCAGCCGGTTGATCAATGTGGCCTGGAAAGGAATGCCTGCGCGCAGAAGGGCATGGCAGATCAGCCCGGCTGAGGTGATCCCATCGGCATCGTTATGAGAGATCACCCGCATCTGCTCACAATGCAGTATCGACCGGGCTATGGCTTCTGCCGCTTTTTCCAGCCGCTTCATGAGATGAGAATCTCAGCGGTCTCGGGCGAATAGGTCCATTCCGGTGCCAGGCGCCCGGAGTCGTGATAGTATTTCACCATTCTTCTTATCTTGTTCTCAGTGAGCTGAAGAGCCCTCTTATTATGAACGTCTT
>JAXDAR010000066.1:0-12490 GCA_034679645.1 Methanothrix sp.
TCTACCAAATTTTCTTATGTCTAGTGGCGTCTTGGTTTTGATCCAGTGCATCCAGACTCGCTTGACTGTTGATTCGCGAATTTTGAGATCTTTGGCGATTGATTTGGTGCTATAGTTATTGGTTTTATATCGGATTATGTATCTGATTTTTCGAGGAGTCAGCTTTACGGTTTTGTTCTTCTTTCCCATGCACCAGTGATGGGTATATAAAGTCAAGAGTTTAGGGACTACACACGGATTTATGAGATCCAAAAAAAGTAACTCAAATAAACACCTCATCCATCAATCCCTTTTGTGACGGAAAGACATCAATGCGTTCCGATATCCTGCTCTCCAGGAATGCAACGCGCTGATCTATCTTATGGATCTCATATTCCATTCTCAGGATCCTTTCAAGGAGAAGCTCACGCCTCTGAGTCAGTGCCTCCAGCTCATTCATTTCCCTCACCCTTGGCTTTCCCTCTGTTCTATGCAATCAATCCGGCAGAACCTCATCTATACTATCTATTATTGATTCTGGCATATCTGTATAAGCGTTTTATGACACAGATTGAGAATTATAGTACATAGTGAGAACAATATGATAGTCTCTCTGGAGAGTATAATTCTCCGAGCGCAATTGTCCTTTCACTGGCAATCGTATAGACATCGAAGGTCTTATCTCTAAGGAAAAATGCATAGAAGATTTGCTTGGAGCTGAACCAAATCATGAAAGGCATCAGAGACAAATTTCCCCATCTGCCGGAAAGGATCGCAGGATTAAGAGAGCTGGCCTACAACCTTTGGTGGAGCTGGCACCCCGAGGGCAGGGAGCTGTTCAAGCTCCTGCACAGGCAGGGCTGGCACCTGAGCAACCACAATCCCGTCAAGATGCTCAATCAGATGGATGCGCATATGCTCAAAGCGGCTTCCACCGATTCTCACTTTCTGAGGCATTATGATTCTGTGATGGCCAGGTTCGAAGGATATCTGGAGCCGGCCACCAGCTGGTTTTGGTCCGGCAGCCGTGAGCCGGAAAGATGCGCTATTGCCTACTTCTCTGCCGAATACGGCCTGCACCATGCCCTCCCCTTTTATGCCGGCGGCCTGGGATTCCTGGCCGGCGATTACTTGAAAGAGTGCAGCGACCTGGGCATCCCCCTGGTGGGCCTGGGATTCATGTATCCCCAGGGCTACCTCCGCCAGATGGTCTCTGCCGATGGCTGGCAGGTGGGGGCCTGCGAGATGCTGGATCGGGAGAACGCGCCCATTCATAAGCTCCTGGACGAGGAAGGAAATCCTGTATCGATCCGGGTTCCAGTCATGGACCCACCCATCATTCTCGAGGTATGGATGGTTCAGGTGGGAAGGACCAGGCTTTTCCTGATCGATACCTCCAGCGAGGCCAATGAGCCGCAGAACCGGGTCATATCCGACCGTCTCTACACCGGCGACCGGGAGATGCGACTTCGCCAGGAGATAGTCCTGGGAATCGGCGGGGCCAGGGTATTGCAGGCCCTGGGCGAGGACTACTCTGTCCTCCACCTGAACGAGGGCCATCCAGCGTTCGCCGTGCTGGAGAGGATCAGAGAGAAGGTCGAGCAGGGGATGAGCTACCGCGATGCCTCCGAGCTGGTCAGAAATACCACCGTGTTCACCACTCACACCCCGGTCCCAGCGGGGCATGATGCCTTTGCCTATCCTCTTTTAGAGAAGTACCTCTCATCCTATCTTCCCACCCTGAACCTGTCCATGGAGGAGTTTATAGGCCTGGGTCTGAATCCTGCCCGGCCCGGTGAGTTCAATATGACCGCCTTTGCTCTCAGAAGTTCGGCCTACCGCAACGCAGTGAGCAAGAAGCACGGAGAGGTGAGCAGGAGCATGTGGCAGTCTCTATGGCCCAGCCTTACAGTGGATGAGGTGCCCATCGATTACGTCACCAACGGCATTCACGTCCCCTCCTGGATCGACCGCCGCCTGGGTTATGATATCCTGAGCCGCTATATGGGCCGGACCTGGCTGGAAGAACACGATGAGAGCCGCATCTGGGATCTGGTCTGCGAGATTCCGGACGACGTGATCTGGAACCATCATAATGCCATGAAGAGCATGCTCATCACCAAGATAAAGGAACGGGCACGGAACAAATGGCTGGATGGGGGGGGCGAGCCGGGCCAGATCATGGCCTCGGGAGTGCTCCTGGATCCCTCCGCCCTCACCCTGGGATTTGCCAGGCGTTTTGCCTCTTACAAACGGCCTACTCTCCTCCTGCAGGACATCGACCGGCTGAGAAGGATTCTCAATGATCCCTGGAAGCCGGTGCAGATCATATTTGCCGGAAAGGCCCATGCAGACGACCAGCAGAGCAAGGTGCTCTTGCAGCAGGTATTCAATGCCGCCAAAGATAGAGTATCAGGGGGCAGGATCGCATTTGTCGAGGACTACGATGAACTGCTGGCCCAGTATCTGGTGCATGGAGTCGACGTCTGGGTGAACAATCCCGTCCCCCCCATGGAGGCGAGCGGGACCAGCGGGATGAAGGCCTCAATCAATGGCGTTCCCCAGCTCTCCATCCTGGACGGCTGGTGGATTGAAGGATACAATGGCAAGAACGGCTGGGCGTTCTCGGGAGCTGAGGACGGAGCAGAAAGGGATACAAAGGACGCCGCTTCAATCTATACCCTATTGGAGAAGGATATCGTGCCCCTGTACTATAATATTGCTGAGGACGGCATTCCCCACGGCTGGGTGACAGTGATGAAGGAGGCCATCAGGATGAACGGTCCCAACTTCTCCGCCACCCGCATGGCCAAGGAGTATACCGATAAGTTCTACCGCGGGGCCATCGATGCTGCATTGACGGAAAAGCAGAGAAAAGAAAAGGGATTCATAAAGCAGGACCTCTTTGGAAAGTTCTGATCAATCTGACATCTTATCCAGGATCCTTATCCGCTCCCGGTCGGAATCGACCTCAATGCATGTTCCGCTCTCCACCTGCATGATCTCCTCCGGCACCCTGTCCACCAGAGGGATGCCACTGATAATGGCCCCCACCGCCACAATCGGCTCGGAGCGGAGGTTGATCATGGCCGCCGGAGCCAGATCTCTCTTCTTCAGCTGATAGATGACATAAGAGCCCACAGTAGAGCCCTTTCCTCCGGGGAATATGAGCACCTTGCCGCTGACCTTCTGGCCATACAGATCATGGCCCGGATCGACGACCATACCGGTCCTGGGATCCACATTGCCCAGAAATGAGATGGCAGTTTTCGATACCAGAGCCGGGCCCCGGGCAAAGCCAGAAGCCACCTTATGGCAGAGGATCTCCTCTATTTCGCTCATGCTCTCTTCCTCCCCAGGGCAATATCAATGCACTCTTCCAGGCTGCCAAAGGCGGCATCAACTCCCCCCAGACCGGGCAGGTAGACTAAAGCTTTGCCCGAGTTGACCATCATCTTCCCGAATCGCTCAGTGGCCGGTGAGACCACCATGCAGGTATCGCAAAATACCCTGGCCCCGGAGGATTCTATCCTTGAAACCAGATCGGGGCACGAGTCCCTGATCTTCCGGGCGGTGCAGACCCACATCTCCTTTACAACCTTCTGCCCGGCCAGGAGGTCGGCTATCCTCTCCAGCTCCTCTATTGAGCAGTGAGGGCATCCCAGGGACACAATATCCGCATCGTCTCCCCTGTGCTCATCATAGACCGCCTCGATCTCCTCCTTCTCGATGCTGATCCTCTCGCATCCATCATAATCTGCACGGCCCCCGGCAGGAGCCGGAGCGGGCGGCCTGGGTGTGACGCCATCCACATAGTAAAGAGCTACCGAACCGCTGGCAGCCATCGCCGCTCCCAGCGCCTTCAGTTCATCCCTGCCGGGTATAGAGCGGAGGCGGAAGAGAGGAACTCCATCCCCTACCTGTCTGCCGGCCAGAAATCCAAGAGCGCCCCAGTCAGAGCCCATAAGCTCCCCATTCACCTCGATGATATGGCTGGGCAGCCGGTTAGCATCCAGATGGTAGCCAAACAGAGCGGTCTTGCCGATCAGGGCGGCAGCCAGGGCAGAGGGCCCTCCCTCTCGATTGGTCCGGGCACCGATAACCGAGTTGGCATAAGAGACTGCTGAGGACTCGCTCCAGGCCAGGTGGTCTCCTCTCCGGGCCAGGTTATCATAGATCTGATAGGGGGTGCAGGTGCAGTCGATCGTCACACCTAGGCGGCGGTAGGCCTCGATCGTCTCCTGCTGCTTGGTGGCGAACTGGTCGCTGATTCCCATATCTTTCCAGCAATAAAGGTCCATACCGGCGGGATTGAGAATGCTGGGAACGACCACCTGCCCCTCAAGGTCGGATATCCATTCCAGGCCGGCGTCCCCGATATTCTTGTATGAGACCCCGGCGATCTGCACTGATCTGACCGGCACGAGCTTTTCTGCTCCATAGATATCGCCTAAAGCCACCAGGATCTCCATCATCCGCCGCAGGGTCTCGCCCCGATCACCCCGGTATATGGCCTCTTCATCGCGAGACAGATACATGCCCCAGACTTCTCCTCGCGGGTAATAATCCTTTTCAGAAGATGACCGCGGGAGACTAAACCAGGCGGAAGAGGGGATGAGTGGCCTCGGGATAGACCTCCAGGTCCCTTACCGCCTCTGCCACCAGGATGTCGGCCATAGCTGCTGCCGGAAAGATGACCTCGCCGCTCTCAATGGGCCCGTAGAGGAGAAAGTCGCCCCCCACGGCCAGCTGCATGCAGGCGGCGGCGGCATCGCAGCACCTCCGGTTGCTCTTATCCCTCTCTTTCAGCCACTGCCAGGAGCTTACTGCATTATGAATTCCCGAGCCCACAGGCAGTCCCAGGCGCGATTTGGCCACCACCGAGAAGCGCAGAGACGAGCCCGCTCCGCTTCCCATAGGCAGGACTCCCGGATCAATGAGAATGTTGCTGATCCCAAGTCTCCTGGCCAGGGGAACGAGCCCTTCCTCTCTCACCAGGCCGCCGTTCTCCAGGATATGCATCGCTCCTTCCACCCCCGGCTCGCCGGGATTGTAGGCGAGGATGATGGCGCTGTCAACCTCATTTTCCAGCAGGGCCCTGGCCTCGGCCTCATCGGTGGCTATGCTTATGCTGTTGAATATGGCCCGGTCTGCATACCCCATCTCCGAGAGCACCGATAGGGCAGCGGAACGGGTGCTCTTCTCCGCCGAATCGATGATAAAGGGACCTGACCAGATCCTCTCGATAAAATCAAGATATTTCAGCAGGGCAAGAGGCGTCCGGGCATAGATGTGGAGGACAAAAGGGCATCCAGTCTCCTCTGATAGCTCAGACTGGCGGACAACCAGCCTCTCCGCGGCAGCATGATCGAATATGCCCTTCTCATCATCCTCGACGATCCTGTGCCCCTGATAGAATATGGTGCCGCAGAGGACAGTGGGCAGCGATCCAGGCTGGCCCCCAAACCTCACCCCGGCCACATTCACTATCGACTGCTCATTTTTAAACCGGAACATCTCTCATACCCCGGATGCGACCAGCCATCTGGCCGTGTCCATGCTAACCCCTGCCCCAAATAAGAGGTCGCTGTCGCCTGATGCCGTCTCCTTACGGGTTGCTCGTCTCCTGATCACCAGGTAGGGCTCCTCCGGAAAAGGTGTGGAGATCTGGTCGTACTGAGAGATCAGCCTCTCAATTTCGTCCCTGTCCTCCAGGCCGATCCTGTCCACCAGCTCCACCTGCCTTTTGAAGCGCTCTATTGCCTGGCCGGGGAGGTTCTGGATGAAAGGTATCGCTCCCTTCGACCCGACTATCCTTCCCTTCCCGTCTATGCCATTCTCGTGCAGAGCGATAAGGGTATTTCCCGGCAGGTGGCCCTTGGACTCCGCTCCGCAGATGATGAGGACTCTTATGTTGCTGTTGCTTATCACATTGGCCACGATCTTCTCCAATCCCAGGTTCTCAGTCTTGCAGGGGCCGGATATGGCTGCTCCCTGGGGATAGATGCTGCTGGCTAGGGTTACCACCGCCACCTTTGCCCTGGGATCGCCCAGCCGGTAGTCGCCCCGCACCAACGGCCAGGGATCTGAATATCCCGGATTTGTCGATTCCTGGTCAGTATCTTCGCCTTCCTCTGCCATATCGCTCCTGTATGTCTCTTTGCTGTTCCTTTTGCCGTCCCTTTTCCTGTTCCTTTTTCAGTTCTTTTTCCTGTCGAACTGGAATTGACCGGTCAGCATATATTTTTTTCTAATTTTTGCCGGAGAATATCGCTCAGCATTCCATCAGCTATATGAAAAATTGAAATATCATGATAGAAGATAAGTCTAGGTGATCATTAAATGGTAATCACTCCACGGGAATTTGGCCATACAAAGAGTTGGTGGCTTTAAATGGCCTCATACAAGGAAAGGATCCTGGAAGTCATAGGGGAGTCAGAGGTGGGCCTGACCACAGTTGATGTGGCCAAGAAGGCAAATGTCAGCAAGACCACGGTGATAAAATACCTCTCTGTGCTCAGCTCCGAAGGAGAGGTCGAGTTCGTGGAGGTGGGACCTTCAAAGCTCTGGAGGACGAGAGGCACGAGCATAAAGCATGGGGAAGAGCAGGAAGGGGCGATGAAGGTGGAGGCATTTCCCATGATGGATATAGATTTTCATAACGGCGAGGACGAGACAGTCTATTTTTCATTTCGGGTCAAATCGGAACAGATATGCCAGCTAATGAAGCGTGCCAGGAAATGTGCATGTGAGACCGGAGAGAGGATTGATGGAGGATAAAAAATATGCAGAGCGGTGAGCATATGCAGAGCAATATACAGACCTCCATACCAAAGGAGATCATAGACTTCTTCCACGTCGATAAAGGCCAGACGCTCCTCATCAAGGGCATGCCGGGGACAGGCAAGACCACCCTCGCCCTGGGGATCATGAGCAGCCTGTGCGAGGAGAGAAACGGGGTTTACATATCCACCCGGGTGGATCCGCGGCGGCTGTATGCCACCAATCCCTGGGTGGAGGAGGTGCTCGTACCCAGGAACGTGGTTAATGCCACCCAGACCAAGCTCTTGGAGAGCCTGAGAAAGTCAGGCAAGGACCTCTCCAACTACTATGCAGTCCTGGATTTCTTCCGGGTCTTCTTCGAGGAGACCGAGGAGATGGACAATCCCATGATCATCATCGATAGCTGGGATGCCGTCCTGAATTATACCTCTCACCTGATAGGCCCCACTCAGCACAGCTTCGAGCAGAACATCTGTGAGTTCGCCCGTGATCTGGACACTCACCTCATATTTGTCTCCGAGTTCGCCAGTGTCATGCCCCTGGACTACATCGTGGATGGGGTGGTGACCATGGAGCAGTTCAACCTGCCCGGCCACACCGAGGGGAACATGAGAACCCGCTACTTCCGGCAGATCAAACTGGAAAAACTGCGCGGGGTCCAGATCAATCAGAAGACCTATACGGTCACATTGCACAACGGCCGGTTCAGGTTCTTTGAGCCCTACCGGGAACATAATGATGCGCGAATTGTGAGTGATGGGGTGAGGGTCCACGATCCTTCTGAAGACCGGATATCCACCGGCATTCCTGACCTGGATATTGTCACCGGCGGCCTGAAGTACGGCTCGTGCAATGTCCTGGAGATAGATCATGGTGTGGGCAAGAGGTACTACCAGATTCTGACTGCCCTGGCCTCCAATGCCATCAAGAACGGCCGGGGAGTGTTCATCCTTCCCAGCATCGGCTACCAGCTCAGTTCAAGGGACATCTTTGTCCCCACCAATGTAATCGTCTCCCAGCCGGAAGGGGATGATGCCAGGACCTGGGGAAAGGAGCTGCTGGAGAAGTGGGATGCATTACGAGATAGGACCGGCCGGCCTATTCTGAATATAATCGGCCTGGATTCCATCGAGTTCTCTTTCGGCTACAAGGAATCGCTCAACCTGACCAACCTGATGATCAGAAACTGGAAGGAGACCAATGACGTCAATGTGCTGGTGGTAAAGAGTGGCCAGGAGAGCATGAATATGGCCATTCACACCGCGGACAGCTATTTCCTGGTGAATGAGTTGAATGGAGGGCTCTGTCTGTACGGGGTCATACCCAGGACTGAGCCCTACAATATGATTTTGGAGGATCGGAACAGGATCAGCCTGACGCCCATAGTATAGGTGGGCAGAGCAGGTCCAGGTATTGCAGGATTCCATGGACAAGGCTCGTTTCGGCGGCGAAAAAAAGGAGGAAATAAAAAAGTTTATGCCCTGGCCAGTCCCTTGGCCTCGCGGGCTATGCGAGCTGCGGCCTCCTTTCTCATCATCACCATGAACTCCCTCTGGGTGGCATAGATCAATGCTCCGGTGGGACAGGCCTGGACGCAGGCCGGTATATCCCGATCCTTGCAGCGGTCACATTTAACCGCCATTCTGACCTCCGTCTTCCTGCCCACCACCCCATAGGGGCAGATCATGGCGCACATCCAGCAGCCCATGCAGTTCTCTTCAATGCGTTCCACCACGCCGGTGAGCGAGTTCTGAACCAGGGCTCCGGTGCGGCAGACGGCAACGCAGGGGGCATCTTCGCAGTGCCGGCAGATCATGGGTACATTCCTGCCCTCTGCATTTTCCACATAGAGCAGGCGGACGGGCACCGGCTTCTCCGAGATAGAGGTGATGAGGTTCTTGGAGCGGGAGTGCTCTACCGCGCAGGCCATCTCGCAGGATCGGCAGCCCATGCACCTCTCCAGGCGGACGAATATCTCTTTATTCTCTTTCATCGCCATCACGCCAGGCCCAGCTTCCTGCGCTGGCTATCGATATGTTCAATCATCAGGCTGGCTGCTTTTACCGGATCCGGCTCCACGGCAAAGCATGCACCTACCACATCCCTGGCACCTGATGTGAGCAGGTCGGCCACTGCTTTGCTTCCCAGGACGGGCGGAACGGTTCCGAGAACTGTGAACACCCCGGAGCTGACCACATACGCGCCGATAGATATCGCTTTCTCGCTCATCCATTCCGGAGCGGCCCCTGCTGCCGGCAGATCGCTTATGTCCACTCCCAGGGCATTGGCCAGGGCGGCAGCAGCGACCAGAATGCGGCTGATGTCCACACAGGAGCCCATATGGAGGACCGGTGGCACTCCCAGGGCCTGGCAGACTCCTTTCAGGCCGTCGCCTGCCTTTTCTGCTGCTTCCGGCTGGAGGAGGCCGGCCTTGGCGCAGGCCTGGGCGTCGCAGCCGGTGGTGAGGACCAGGACGTTGTTCCTGATCAGTTCCCGCACCATGCTGATATGGCCGAAGTCCTGAGTTACCTTGGGATTGTTGCAGCCAACGACGGCGCCTATGCCCCGGATGCTGCCATTCTTTATGGCCTCTATCAGCGGATCTAAGCTGCCTCCCAGTGCAGAGACTATCGCCTCTACCGAGAATCCGGCCATGCACTTTGTCTTGATATCGGGGATCTGGACCTTTGAAGGATCCCGGTTGGGGAAATTTTTCACTGCCGTGCGCACGATCTCCCTCGCCGTCTCTCCTGCGGTCTCCTCATGGAACTCCATATGGGCTGCGCCGGGGAATTTGGCTTTGGGTGAGGTGGATATCAATTTGGTATGGAAGCAGCCGGCCATTGGGCCCAGGGAGGGCATGATACACTGCACGTCCACCACCATCGCCTCCACTGCGCCCGTAGCCATGAGCAACTCCTGGCTGAGGAAGTTGCCGGCTACCGGGACGCCCTGGCGCATCAGGGCCTCGTTGGCGGTGCAGCATATCCCTGCCAGGTTGATTCCCTTTGCACCCACGTTTTGGGCCAGAGCGATCAATTCCGGATCGGATGCTGCCGCGATGATCATCTCCGAGAGGAGGGGCTCGTGGCCGTGGATAATGATGTTCACCTTATCCGGTTCCAGGACGCCCATGTTGGCGGCAGAGAACAGAGGCTTGGGGGTGCCGAAGATGACATCCTGCAGCTCAGTGGCGATCATCGAGCCTCCCCAGCCGTCTGCGATGCTGGTCCTGAGGCCGTGCAGTATGAGGTTCACATAGTCGTTGTCCACCCCCATGTGGGTTCGGTGAAGGCATTCCACGATCTCCCTGTCCACTCCCCGGGGATCGATTCCCAGCTTCTTCCACAGTTCCAGCCTCTGAGGAGGGACCCGGCGGGTAAACTGGATGGGGCCGTCCTGCTTGCCGAACTCATTCACCATCGCCGCTGCCAGGAGGGCGGGGCTGTCCACTCCGTACTCCTTCATCAGCCGGTCGAGCTTCTCCTGGTCTTTGATGCCGTAAGAGGGGGCTTTTCCCTCCACTATGAGCTTGAAGACATGGGCGACATCCCTGCCGTGGTCGGAGTGGGCCGCTGCTCCGGCGGCTATGCTGCGCAGGAGGTTTCGGGCCACGATTATGTCTGCTGTAGCACCGCAGACGCCCGCTACTGCACCCTCCCCAAATGGATCAATTCGGCAGGGTCCCATGTTGCAGTTTCTGCAGCATATGCCCAGTTCGCCAAAACCGCATTGCGGCTGCTGTTTCTCCAGTCTATCCCAGGCCGTCTCCAGGCCAGATTTCTCGCAGGCGCGAAGCATCTCCTGGCAGGCAGGGTCCATTGACTTACTGCGAATATCGTTGGTCATTATAGTTCCTCTATTAGTGAGCACTAGCAGCGACGGAATCGCCATTTTACTATTTAATGATGGTGATTTGATTAGAGAGAATTTGCTTGAAATCAGATCTGAGGACTGGAAGCTCGTTTTTCAAAGCATCTTCTATGCAGATCCAGAAATCCCTCCAGGCTCATTCCAGATCTTCTTGTATTTTTTTCGCAGAAATCTTTTGGGTTATCTCCCTATTGCCATGAATCGGAACTGTTGTTGACAAAAGTATTGAGGTTCTCGATTTTTTTCTCTTCTAGACACATCAGGATGACCTCGGACATTTTTTTCATGGCTTCATCCATGGTCTCACCCCAGGTGTGACATCCTCTAAAGAGAGGGCAGCTAACTATGTATGAGCCGTCTTCATCGATCTCGACTGAAATTGGCAAGTGCAGCTTTTCCATGAACGATCCTTTATTCATCTGAGCTTCAAACATAAGGATATTTCCCAATAGACGGCAAGGTTCCCTGGACAGAGTTCATTCCCTGAAAAGCCGGAAAGGTAAAACCGGAACGATCTAAGGAAAATTTTAGGCAGTCCTACCAATCTGCCAGCTTCCGGTGCGCCCGCTCCGCCACCGGGCTCTCGACCAGCTCGAAGATCTGCAGCGCTTCTCCTGCCAGCAGGCCCACTTAATTGAATCCGTTCACTTCGGCAAGGATTAAATCCTAACAAAGTACGATTAATACCATATGTTCTCAGAATACATCCAGGCAGCCTTAGACAGAGCCGAGTATGATACACTCGAAGATGGCTCTTTTGTGGCCACAGTTCCAGGACTTCAGGGTGTAATAGCTGCAGGGGAATCTTTTGAAGAGTGCCGCAAAGATCTCATAGAGGTCATTGAGGAGTGGATTGTTGCCCGGATACAATGGGGATATCCAATTCCACCACTCGCCGGTCATACCATTGAATCCTCAAAGGAGCCAATAACAGTTGTCGACTAAGCTTGGCCCCATCCCACGGCAGGAACTGATCAAACGATTGACGAGACTTGGTTTTACAGGCCCTTACCCCGGCAAAAAGCATTTTCACATGGTGAAGGACGGCGTCTTTGTTATGATCCCAAATCCGCATCATGGCGAAGAGATCAGCGTTAAGCTCCAACTCATCATCCTTAAAGAAGCAGGAATTAGCAGAGAAGATTGGCTTTCTGCGGCCTGATATTTTGTTTTAGTTAGCTAATCCTGGAGAGCGAAGCATTTGCCGCTCGATTTTTATCAAATATGAACACATCTCATCAGGTCAAACTAATTTTAACAAATTCCTGCTGAACGCCCTCTCATCAGCTCGCGGCCTCCCGCGCTAGTGGTATCTGCGCGCTGGACGCTGGGAAGGCTCGGATATATTCGGCAACGGAGGTTGAAGAGGTGGCATGGAAATTGGTCTTCGGCTGATCTGGATCTCATCCGGGTGGTGCTGGTGGGATCTCTGATGAGCCCCCGGATTTTATAATTTAGCAAATATGTGCCAGGCGGGGCTAAAAGCAATCAATCCTCAACGAAGCTCATAGGCTCCGCCAGCGCTCCCTTCTGTATCTTGCCGGTCATCAGCTAAGATGGTTGCCTGAATATCACTTCGCGTAGGCTTATACTGATCTGCACAGACTAATTTTTTGGGGGAGCGCCGCGAGGCGGCCCCTGTGGGGCCTCCCGCGGTAGCATTCTGGCGCCCTCAACGCCGGGCAGGCGCGGATACTTTGGAAGCAGACGGTTGAGCGGGATTGAAAGCATTTGCCCGTCATGGTTATTCTATCTGGTTGCTTCTTGAATCAGCTGAAGAATGAGGCATAGCAGCATAGTTTGTTCCCCGCGGACGCGGGGTCAGGGGGGCCTGCACGGCCAAAAGGGCGCTAGA
>JAXDAR010000067.1:0-15257 GCA_034679645.1 Methanothrix sp.
GTCGGGGTCAGAAAGAGTGACATATTCCAGAATGCCGTAAACTACGGATTTTTCACCGGCGGGCTGGGGGTTCACTATGGCATCGAACGCATGGGTGCCATGGCCGTACCCTCGGGAGTTGGAAATACCGAACGCCAGCTGGAGATCATGATGGACTTCGGAGTGACCGTCCTGCACTGCACCCCCTCTTACGCCCTCTACCTGGCGGAGACCGCCAAGGCCAACGGGGTGGTGGACAAGCTCATGCTGAAGATCGGCTGCTTTGGAGCGGAACCGTGGTCGGACGAGGCAAGACGGGACCTGGAAGAGGCCCTGAACATCAAAGCCTACGACTCTTATGGCCTCTCGGAAATGACCGGTCCAGGGGTGGCATTCGAGTGCCAGGAGCAGAACGGTCTGCATATCTGGGAGGACCATTTCTTGATCGAGATCCTGGACAAGAATGAGCAGCCATGTGCGCCTGGAGAGCCCGGCGAGCTGGTGATAACCTCCCTGACCAAAGAGGCCATGCCTCTGATAAGATACCATACCGGCGACGTTACCTACATTATAGAAGAGAAGTGCTCCTGCGGGCGCAGCAGCAGAAAGCTGCATAGATTCCTGGGCCGGGCGGATGATATGCTCATTGTGCGGGGGATCAATGTCTTCCCCAGCCAGATCGAGGATGTGCTGGTGAGCATTCCCCAGATCGGCAACTACTTCCAGGTGGTCGTGGACCGGAAGAAGCACGGTCTGGATGAGATCAGCATTCAGGTGGAGTTGAAGGATGAGGCCTTCACCGGGGAGCTGGCCGACCTCGCCCGCATCCAGAAGATCACCGAGGATAAGCTGAAATCGGTCTTGAATGTGCGGAGCAGGATAGAACTGGTGGAGAAGGGATCCATCCCCAGAACGGCAGGGAAGTCAAAGAAGGTCGTGGACCGGCGGGATGTCTATGCCAAAGACGAGAAGGCGAAGGGGAAGAGCTGAGAATAGTTAGAGATCGCTCTTTCTCATCTTTTTTCCTGATTTTTTTTCATTAATTCAATGCAATATCGCAGAAGGGAAGAGTTAAATAGTCTATAATGCTTAATGGTTATATAGTCCGATGGTATTGCAGCCTGCCTGCAATACCAGCCAGGCAACAGGCGCATTGCCGGGTATGGCATTATGATGATGGATTGTGACGATGGATTGTGGTGATGGCATATCGGAGACTGCTCAGGATGAGGATCATGAGGGTTCGAAGCTTGAAGCTTTCGGGGAAAGCTAGTCTTCGATTCCCATATCCGGCGGCTGGAGATGGAAGGACATGATCGAATTGGCGGAAAAAGGGAAATCAGATTCAAAGACCGTGAAGGGCGATTTCTTTGAGCATACCTGCGGCGCTGAAGATCGGAGAGATTGCATCATGATGAAGCATGTCATCATGGCTGAGATCCGCAGGTCAAATGTGCCTGCCTGGGTCTGTGAAGAGCTGGAGAAGAAGTTCGAGTGCATCGGCTGCTGGAGTGCTCTGGGGAGACAGGCGGAAAAAAATTGAGCATCTTCATTGCTCGCATGGTGGGAAAATATCAAAACAAACCAGTATTTATATTCAAACCAAAGTGGTATCAGCCGTGCAGAGTCTTGGGCTGACCGGTTTTGTCCAGAACCGCCCTGATGGCCGGATTCTTTTAATAGCGGAAGGCGAAAGGGATGGCCTGGAAAGGTTAGCATCTGCGATTGATATAAAGGATCCACTCATAGATGTGCATAAAATCGAATCTGAGTTCTCAGAGGCATCCGGTGCTTATCCGACCTTCCGCAAATTGACCGGGCCGGATGAGGTGGGCGAACGCCTTGACGACGGTATAGAGATTCTGAAAGAGCTCGTGGCGGGTGTAGGGCAATTGCCTCCAATTTTGCCGAATTGAATGGAAAGACGGAACAGATGCTTGAAAAGCAGGATTCCACTATTGAAGAAATACAAAAATTAAGACAAAAAGAGGAAAGCCTGCCATAAGCTTATCCCCAGAATCTCTTGGTCCGGGCATACTCTTTTTCCGCTTTAAGAATGTCCCTGTAAAACTCGATCTCATCCTTCTGCCGCTTTCCCACCACCCTTGCCGCGGTCTCCGGTCCCAGGCCCCGGCTGGCCAGGGCAATGGCAGCGGTCTTTCCATAGCTTAAGACCAGGTTTGCATTGCGAAAGACCCTCTTGGTCCTGCGCTTTTCCTCGGAGGTCTTCTTCTCCCGCTTTCGCACCACTTTAATCTCCTCCTCCTCCCAGGGCTTGAGGGCCGCCACCATCCTGGAGCCGCACAGAGGGCACTCCGGCTGGTCGGGCACCCGCTCAACCTGACGCATGGACTTCCATTTCTTGCAGTTCACGCAAAATAGCAGCACCCGGTCGTTCATAATCCTGTTCTTGAGGAGCTTGATCACGGCAGCATCCGCATTCTCCGGCGATGTGACATCCCTCCCCCCGCCCCGGCCGCTGGTACCGATGGGCGAGAGGCTGCCGGTGGTGATGGCTATGGAGCCCTCCCTGATCCTTTTCAGCACCTCTTTGGATCGTTCGATATCCAGGCGGTCGTGATAGATCTCTCTCAAGGCCTCTCGATACATGGGGCTGCCCTCGAATACTGCCAGCAGCCTGGCCATGCTCACCCTCTGATAATCCACGTCCCTGGATAGGGCTCCGAACTTGCGGGCCACATGGACCATCTTCCAGCGAAGCAGTGTGGTGTTCTTCAGAGTCATCTCCAGGATGGGCTCCACGTAATCCGGATCAAGCTCTTCGATCAACTTCTCGATCTCTTCCGCCAGCATCGATTTAGGAAGAGTCAGCTCTATTCTGTAAGGATCGATCTGCAGCTCCACGCTGCTCCCAAAGCGGGCGGACAGAATGGAGGTGATGACCCTGCCTAAAGTATCATTCGTCTTGTGGCCAAAGCAGCAGTTTATGATTGCCCCTTCCCTCCCGCTCTCCACCACCAGCAGGGATTCATCGGGCACAGGATGATTCTTCTCCCTCTGCCTCACTATGAGGTCGACAAGCTCCTTCGCCGCCTCATCGTCCACTGGATAGCAGCCCTTCAGCCACTCTTCCGCATCTTCTCCTCCCCGGCCTGACTCCAGGATCTCGTTGATGTTCCTCCGGATCCGGCCCACCTCCTCCGCCACCTCAAAGGGAACGGGAATCTCCTCCCCGGACCAGCTGGGGATCTCGCCGCTGCGCTGAATGGGGACCACCTTGATCTCCTCCTCGCCGATCTCAGTGATCTCCCAGATCTCCCCCTTGGTCACGAATGTGGCCCCGGGCTGGGCGAAGCCGATCACGAACGCCTCGTCCAGGGTGCCCACCGACCTGCGCCCCACTATATCGTAGACATTGTACCTCTTCTCGTCCGGGATCATGGAGAGGTTCTCGATGTAGTACTCCCGCGCTTTGCGGGTTCTCTGCAGGATGCCTCCGTCTCGCCTGACCAGTCTGTGCTCCTCCATCTGGCTGACCACGCCCTCCAGCTCTTCAACGGTCAGCTCCCGGAATGGATAGGCTCTGCTGACTATCTGAAAGACTCTCTCCAGGCTTATGTCGCCAAAATCGATCTCCATTCCCACTACCTGGTTGGCGAGGACATCAGTCGGCTTCTCATGGATTTTGATCTCTTCCAACTTCTGGGCGGCGGCCCTTCTGGCGATGGCGCAGGCCTCAGCCACGTCGTCGGCACAGGTGGCGATTATGCTTCCTGAGGACACGAGGCCAATCTTATGTCCCGCCCGGCCCACTCTCTGCAGCAGCCGGGAGACCTCGCGGGGAGAGCTGTACTGGATGACGTGGTCCACATCGCCGATATCGATTCCCAGCTCCATGGAGGAGGTGCAGATGAGCCCCTGCAGCTCTCCTCCCTTGAAGGCCTCCTCTGCTTCCACCCTGGCCTCCATCGATAAGCTGCCATGATGAACACCGATGGGCTCACCAAGCTGCCTGAACCTTGAGCCCAGAACCTCAGCCGCCTGTCTGGTATTGACGAAGATGAGGCATTTCTTATCTTTCACCACCTCCCTGATCCAGCGGATCTGAGCGGCCAGACGGGGCTCGCACTCCAGGGTGCTGGCCAGGGAGAAGTCTCCTCCCCTGGGCTGGGGGCTGACCACCTGATAGTCGCTTGCCCTTTCCACATCGGCAGAGACGATCCTGTAGCTGCGGTGGGTTCCCACGAGCAGCCGGGCCACGGTCTCCGGGGATCCGACAGTGGCAGAGAGGCCGATGCGCTGAAAGTCTCCTGCAATCTCCACCAGCCTTTCCAGGAGGACAGAGAGCTGCGAGCCCCGTTTGGATGAGGCCATCTCATGCACCTCGTCCACCACCATTGTCCTGACGGTGGCAAGGTTCTGGCGCAGCCTCTTTCCTGTGAGCATGACCTGCAGAGTCTCCGGAGTGGTTATCAAGAGGTCCGGGGGTTTCAATGATTGTTTCCTTCTATCGCTCTGGCTGGTGTCGCCATGACGAACTGCCACCGAGATCTCCAGCCTCTCCCCCCAGTCGTGAAAGCGGCGGAGCATGTCCCTGTTCAGAGCGCGCAGGGGAGTTATGTAGACCGCTTTTATTCCTTTATTGATCGATTTTCCTTCACCGGTAAGGATCTGGTGAAAGATGGGCAAGCTTGCTGCTTCTGTCTTGCCGGTGCCGGTGGGAGCGATGAGAAGCACATTCTCTCCGGCTAAAATCGCCGGTATTGCCTCCTCCTGGGGTAGGGTTGGCTGGAGGATGTCCTGCTCCTGCAGTACTGCTCTGATCCGGTGATGAAGGTGGTCGAATGTGCTCACAGGGCATTATCTCGAGGAACCGGATATGAAAACCTTGCGGAAAATATGGAAAAATGTTACGACGATAGACGATTGTTGCATAGAGGGAGATCTGCCCTCCAGAGAGACCTCCGGCTATCGATCGCACTCCGTCAGGCATGAATCTGCGCATTTCGTTTGCAGATGGTGTATACAGATGAGTTGAACTGCTGAGGATTCTCCTGCTCGAAATAAGCCGCAATCTCATCCAGGCGGACCCGGAGAGTATATTCTTTTATATGCCAGTCCTTTCTCCTTTTATCAATCTCGCGAATCTCGATCCAGCCATTCCGCCAGAAGGGGAACAACAAATCAATGCCGTTATTATTCACCTGGTTGGATTCGATATTCGGCACATCATATTCTCTATCTCTCATCTCAGCGAAGCTGTCGATCATCCTCACCATATTCTGAAGTTCACCCATTTTTTGTAAATATTCTATAAATTCCATAAATCTACTATCCAGTACCTTTGCTCTCCCCTTCATCTTCGATCCCTTCAGTTATTGGGAATATGTCTCAGCTTCTATAAATATTTTTTTAAACTGTATTGAGGGATCCGAGCAATCCGCACGGACATTTCAGCATCGTTCAGGCCCTGTATCCTATGCTGATCTGTCCGGCGTTGCTCATATCCAAGACACTGCTCTTGCTCCCGCTGTTCTTGCTTTCAGCGGCGGCCCTGGGCGTGGTCATCAGATCTTTGTATTTTAATATATTTCCCGTCGATCCCTGGGGGATGGGATCGCGATCCTTCCACCAGGCAGCGGAATCAAACTCATTGTTGCCGTCATCGGCAAGATCGGCATGGCCTTCATCCACCAGTATCCTGTTTGCCGGGGGCCATATCGGACGGTAGCGGGAGTCCATGAGGTAGATGACACAGACCAGCTGTCCCCATTCATTGCGCCCATCTGAGCTGTTCTCATCGATATCGATATAAACGGTCTGATTCTTCAGCAACGACTCCGCCGCTTTCTGGGCCGCTTTTCCCTCCGGGGTCACAGTGGAGGGAGCGAGAATGTCCGCCAGCTTAATGCTGTCCACACCCCGGGTCCTGGGATCACTTATCTGCATCTCAATTCCCAGTGAGTCAGCGCTGATCACGCTCACTATTCGCCCTACCGCCTCATCGGGAACGGCCAGCGCACCGGGATTTAACCCCTGGACGACCACCATTATCATGATTGAAAACATTGCCAGCTTCAATTTCATAGCATTCCGGTCCTTCCACTGTTGTGTTGATCAGTCTTTCCTTTTGTCCGCAGCTGTTTGCATTCTGCCTGCAGGGAGCAGAATCTGCATCTTTCCTTATGATCATTTCCTCTATAATGACGCTTATCCCTCAGCATTATTCTCATCTCCTGCACTGTCCCGAGCAGATCAGAACGGAGAGCCTCATTAAAATATACTCTATGCTGCCTGCCATCTGCATAGACGATGATTCCATAGGGAACTGGTTTATTATAGTTCTCCTCCACCAGCAGGCAGTATGCAGCCAGCTGAAGAACATGATTGTTGTAGGGCTTTTTCGCCTGGCCGCTCTTGACCTCCACCGGAATAATGGCGTTTATGGAAGCGTCTTTAACGATATAATCCGGTTTGCCTGCAATGCCGTACCTCTTGGAGAACAGCGCCTTTGCCGGACGGTCCAGATCTGAGTATACCACCTCTCCCTCTGGAATCCCACGCTTTCCCCTGATTGATCTGGCGGCAGCTGACTCTTTCCTCCCCAAAATATGAAGGGCCAGAGAAAAAATCAAGAGTGATGCCGCCAGAAGGGACAGAATCAGATTTGATTGAACAGCAACCACCCCAGCGAGAGAAGTGCGCCCAACGCTGAAAGATGCCCAAGGATGCGGAATGTCCGGGAGGCGTCCTCCTTCTTCTGCAGATTGGATATCTCTCGTCCCAACTCTTGATGCGCTCTTTTTCCCTGGTCGAGTCTTGGAGATCCCGGAGATATGCCCGCCCTCACCAGTTGCCAGGATAGAGGACAGAAAGCATACTGGGATATTTCCGATGCTGTTATCACCTTCTTCTCCTCGGCCCTCTTTATCATACGATTTTTATTGTTAAAGGCTGCAAGGAGATAAAGCTATTTAAAGGATAAATCCTCTTCCAAAGATAGGACGATGATGAAGAATATGAGCAGCTGGGAGTGATCAGATGACAATCAAGGTGAGCATAGCGACATTCAACATCATGAGCCTGGATGACCGGCCGGATAGAAGCCCCAGCCTTGATGAACGGATACCAATTCTCCGCCCTCAACTCATCCGACTTAACGCTGACATTCTCTGTCTGCAGGAGATATGCGCCCAGCAAGAACGCAACGGTAAGGCTCGTCTTGAGGCACTGGACCGCCTCCTTGAGGGTACTCCGTATGAGAGCTTCCACAGGGCCTCGACTGTGGATAAGGACGGAAATTATCTGAGCCATCATAACCTGGTTATCCTGAGCCGCTACGATATCATGGCTCAGCATCAGTATCAGCATGAGTATGCCCCCTCGCCCAGCTACAAAAAGGTCACCGCCCTGCCCGAGGAGCTGGAGGCAAGAGAGATCTCCTGGGAAAGGCCCATTCTGCACGCCAAGGTCAGGCTGCCCAATGGAACGGTGCTGGATGTGATCAACCTGCACCTCAAATCCCGCCGGCCGACCAATATCCAGGGTCATAAGCTGAGCGAGAGGACCTGGAAGACGGCTTTTGGCTGGGCGGAAGGGGTATTCATATCAAGCATGAAGCGTATCGGCCAGGCTCTTGAGACCCGCATTCTGATAGACAATCTATTCGATGACAATCGTTGCGCTCTAATCGCCGTATGCGGGGATTTCAATGAGGAGTTCGATGAGGTCTCAATAGAGGCCATCCGGGGCGACGTGGAGAATACGGGAAACATCGACCTGGCCATGAGGGTCATGGTTCCCACGGAGAGAAACATCCCCGAGCCGGCGCGATACTCTCTCCTCCATAACGGAAAAGGCAAGATGCTCGACCATATTCTGGTCTCAAGGACGATGCTCGCCTTCTTCAGAGGCTCTGAGGTGCATAACGAGCTCTTGCATGATGAGTCCATAGTATTCGCCCCCAAGATCTTCTATCCTGAATCAGACCACGCTCCGGTGATCGCCCGCTTTGAGCTGCCGGAATCGGATATCAGGTGGTCCACCACCGCCGGCATTCTGAGAAAAGAGAGAGGAAGAGAGAAGAGCCAAAGATCACGATATAAGTGATCGATTATGAGCAAAAAGAGCGGCGGGATTCTACCATTCAGGTTCAGAGATAACCGTCTTGAGGTCATGCTGGTCCACCCTGGAGGACCCTTTTGGGCGGGGAAGGACGATAATGCCTGGTCGATTTCCAAAGGTCTCTTCGAGGAGGGCGAGAGCCCCCTGGAGGCGGCAAAGAGGGAGTTTAAAGAGGAGACGGGCTTTGAGGTCGATGGGGATTTCATAGAGTTGGGAGAGATAAGGCAGCCCAGCGGAAAAATCGTTTACGCCTGGGCGGTGGAGAAGGACCTGGATGAGTCGAAGATAGTGAGCAATAAGTTTTCCATGGAATGGCCGAGGAGATCAGGGATAAGGCGAGAGTTTCCTGAGGTGGACAGAGCAGCCTGGTTTGATATCAGGTCCGCCCGAGAGAAGATCCTTAAAGGGCAGCAGGGTTTCATCGACCGGCTGATATCCGCGATCGGTGAATCCTCTAAATGACAGCAACCTGAAATAAAAATGATGGTCAATTCATCTTATCAAAGAGCCCTTGACCTTCGCCACCAGCTCTTCTTTCACCGCACTCCTGCGGTCTCCTCCGCAGACGATGCCCCGCACGCCAATGATATCCGGCTGCAGACGATTAAGCGCCTCCAGATGAGCAAATCCGATGCTGCCCGCCAGGGCAACCTCCAGATCGAATGAGTGGCCCAGCTTTATGAACTCCGCCAAATCCTCCTCATTCATGAAGTCGAAGGTCGGCTTTCCGTCTTTTATGGCCGTGTCCACCATCACCACATCTGCTCCTGCCTTTGAAGCAGCTGCTGGCAGGAGCATGGGTGATATGCTTCCCACCCGGGAGCAGTCGGAGTAGCCTGATGCCACCACTTTCTTCTGCGGATCGAAGTCCTTGACCGCTCGCACGATGGCATTCAGCATCTTCTCAGCCTGCTCTTCCGTCTTCACTCCCAAAAGGCCCGCTTTGACATAATCCGCGCCGGAGGACGCAGCGCCCAGTGCGGCCAGGCTTGCGGTTCCCGGCTTGAAATCCAGGTCGCCTACGGTCGCGCTAACCGGCACCCTGCCTGCTGCCAGGTCTCTCACCGCGCGGATAACCCAGGGAAAGTTCGCGCCCAGGGATCCTTCCTTGGGATTCTTCACATCCAGAATATCAGCGCCGCCTGCCAGTGCTGCATGCGCCTCTTCCATGTTCATGGGGCTGACCAATAATCTCATATTCTCTCAATCCCGATGGGGCAAATGTGCGGTGCATCTTCGTCTTCGATATACTTAATGGTGCTGTTGTCCATGCCCTGCGAGGAGAGCGCAGCCGCTATAAGCCTGT
This sequence comes from Methanothrix sp., assembly GCA_034679645.1. Classification (GTDB taxonomy): domain Archaea; phylum Halobacteriota; class Methanosarcinia; order Methanotrichales; family Methanotrichaceae; genus Methanothrix. Next base: position 9,371 of record JAXDAR010000067.1, read on the forward strand.
TGCTGAATACAGCCAGGTTACGGACTCCTCCGATCCCCTGCGGATTTTGGAGGATCTTCGGCCGGCACAGGTTTATGTGGCAGACCTGGATATGATCATGGGCCGGGGAAATAATCTGCATTTAATAGAGGAGATCTCAAAGCGGACCGGGACGATGGCGGATATTGGTGCCTCCAGGTTAAACGATCTTGATTGTCTTCCTCAGTCTGTTCTTCCCGTGCTGGGAACGGAAACAGCCTCCATTTCCCTGATGGAGGAGGTCTCGGCACAGAGAAGGATGATCGTCAGCCTGGATATGACAAACCGCAGAGTTCTGTCAAGGGATGAGGCTCTGGCCGATCGCAGCCCCTTCCTGGTCCTGGAGGAGCTGAACTGTATCTCGCTGGAAGCGGTCATAATCCTGGAGCTGAACCGGGTTGGGACCTCAGCCGGGCTGGATGGAGAATTTCTGAAAAAGGCGGCAAAGATCAGCCGCCATCCTCTGATCCTGGGGGGCGGGGTGAAGGATGAAGAGGATCTGCGGGCTTTGGAGGATATCGGCTTTTCCGGGGCTTTGGTGGCCACGGCAATCCATAATGGGAAGATCCCGCTTTATTGGATACAGTGAGCAAAGCGGGCTGAGTGTCCGCACCCTCCAGCGCTCCGGCCTGGCTATCTTGACGATGAACTGGGGCTGCAATGCGCTATCTAATCAGGCAAAACCAAACAACCCTGCTCGAGTCCAATGTGAGGATTCCAGGCGATTTCCCAGGGATGTCCATCTGGATCAGCAAAATATCCTGAATAGCCACCCCCTTCGGTTACCTGGGCTGGCTTGAGCATGGTCCCCCCAGATTTGATAGCTTGCGATAATGCCAGATCCACCTCTTCCCGTGTTGCTGCATTTTGGGCAAGAGTGATTCCGCCAAACCCTCCTGAATCCACGACATTGGCGTCCAGGGCTAATAATTCTCTTGGATATAGAGCCAGTGCTGTGCCAGTACTTAATTTAAATATCGCAAAGTCTCCTGCACTTACACTGGAAAGGGGCCATCCAAGACCATCTCGATAGAATCGAATCGCTTTGTCCAGATCTCGGACCCCCAGTGTGACGATGTTCAATCGCGGTTCCATATTTTGGCTCCTGCATTTAAAATGCTGCCAGAAGCATTAAAGACTTCGACCAAAATCATGTTCCCTCGGGGCCAGAATAGCCAGAAAAGCCCTTCTCCAGAAAGACATATTCCTGGCCCGATTTCGATCGCAGAGTTCCCTGCAGAAGGGCGAGCTGTAGGAGTTCCAGACGGTCAGCTGTCGGCCAGGGATAGTCGAGCACGGTTGGAATGCTTTCCTGCACTGCAACCTCCAGCTCCAGGCTCCACTTGCCATTATCCGCCAGAACATTGTACCGGGCAGGATAGATTAGGGTTGCATTATCGAAGGAGTATTCAGAATACTCAGTGTAATTCACATTAACCTGCCTCCCTGAGAAGTCTATCGTCTCGTCATTCTGCTGAACTCCGATAAATGCCTCTCTTTCACCTCCCGATATCCCTCTATAGCTCAGGCTGAAGTTTTGAGCGGGATTGGAGGCCTCTGCCCAGGTTAACCGGGGTTCATTCAGGGGAAATCTGCCCCAGATGTGGTCATGGTAGCCCGTCCCGTTGAAGTCCACCGTCCTGTTGCCGGTGGTAAGGGTGCCGGTCACAAGGGCAGAGGGCATATAGACCAGCCACTTCATCCAGCCGGATTGCCCTGCTTTTGCCTGCGTGGGGATGGCAAACCAGGGATCGGCAACTTTCTGGTAGATCAGGTCCCACCGGAAGGGCTCGCCTGTGGCCTCGTCCTCCACCTCTCCCCAGACATGGATTCTTCCATCCGGATCAGAGGAAAAGCCGTTCTTGTCGATCTCGAACATGGGAGAGTTGCTATCAGCTCCAAATCCCCCGCTCTGATGAGATCCCAGTACTGGAGGCCGGCCATCCTGCAGGAGAACTGCCTTGACCTCTATCCTGCGCAAAGAGGTCAGGTTCTCTGGATCGCTCAGGAGGAAGGTGAACATGAATCCGGTGTCGGAATTCCGTCCGTTGAAGTACCACCATTCATTGTAGAGCTGGTCGTCGATTCCGTTTTTCATATAGTGATAGGCATCATCTCCGGGATTGACACCGATTGCAGATCCTGCAACTGAAAGGAGGATGAGCGTCACTGAAGTTATTATAATTATTAATATCCGATTCGATCTTGGTACTTCATGAGGCATATCATTCTTCATTCAGGAATCACCATTCTCCGCCCTCGCTCTGCAACGCTCTCCATATCAATCGAGCAGTTGCCATCTTTTCCATATCCTCCCAAATATAACTACCTTTTCATGCTATCCTGCGGGCAGGAGGCGGCTGAGAATGTCGAGCGCCTCCTTTGGATCTCTTGCCTTCACCGTCCCCGCTATATCCCAGCTCCCCAGGCGGATTACGGGTCGGTTCATCTTCAGAGCCAGGGCGATCTCGGAGAGAGTGCCGTACTCGCCGGGCAGAGCGATGACTGCATCCGAGCTTTTCACAATTATCGCATTCCTGGCGTGACCCATGCCGGTGGCGATTCTAATGCCCACATAGGGATTGGCATTCTCTTTCTCCCCGGGCAGAATCCCCACCACAGTTCCTCCTGCCTGGTGCGATCCCCGGCATGCCGCTTCCATTACTCCACCCAGGCCTCCACAAAGGAGGATGTGCCCTTCCTCTGCCAGAAGCCTGCCCAGCTCTTCTGCCATCTCCCGAACGCTGGTGCTGCAGTCTCCCCCGCCTATTACTGCTATCTGCATCCTGAATCCTTCCTGGCTTCCAGCATAGCCATACTCAATCCACACATCTGCTGAGAGATGAGACAGAGTCTACTTCGCGCTCTTTGTTCCATGTGCTCCTAGCTTCCCCAGGATTTTTGTTATGATTACCGGTACGATCCCATTGCTCTTATCGATCAGATGATCCATAGATTTGCCTGAGGATCTCCAATGCTGCATTGCTGACGAAAAGAAAAAAAATGCCAATATCGAAAGGCTTGAATAGCAGGCTCTCCATTTGGCCCTCATGATCATTTAAATCCGTCATCTATGACCGACTTCATTTATCTTAAAGCTTGCTCTTACTACTGCTTATCTCCTAATCTTTCCTGCACCTCGCCTCTCACCGCTGGCACCCTCCTCCAGAGGTTCATTCCATACGAACATCTATTATATGCAGCCCAAACGTATAAATATAATTAAGTATTAGTAAGATCCGAATCCAAAAGATTCAGGGGGTAAGAAAATAAAGATAAAAGGGTTTGCATTGCCTTTGGTATTGGCGGCTCTAATACTACCTGCTATTGCTCAGTCTCCTTTTGGCTATAGCGGGGTGGATATTCTGGGAAAGAATGGAGGAATATTCGAATCGGAAGCTTCAGCCTTGAGATTCCCGGATTATGCAGATGTAAATATGGATATCCTGAATGTTGGAAATGATCGAGCTATAGCCATCGGTCCCGGGATAGATCCCATTGCCACTAACAATCTGCTGATAAAGAAAAATCAGGATTCAGGAGATTGTGAATGTTGCGAAGGATGCCTCCCGACGGATGGCAGTTCATCTGACTGTATGGATTGCTGCTATAAGGTCAATATCGATCAGATCAACGTAGGCAACAGGGAAGCCATTGCATTCGGGCTGTCCGAGTCCACCAATAACGTCAAAATCGTTGCCAATCAGCAGTGATGGGATAAATATACAATTTGTATCCGCCCACTCACCTTTGAGGTGGTGGGAGCATTTATTTTTCTCCGGCTTTTATATAAGCAATAGTCCCCCAAGATCTCTGCCAGCACAAGGAAAGGCTGGCCTGCCCCACCAGGACCGCAAATAGAGCATAGGCCAGTGGAAGCCAGGCGGGCATTCCCCAAATATACGGCTGTGTATAAGACCAGGCACCGACGGCAACTGGAATCGCTTCGCATACCGGACCCAGGAGACTTCCCGCCGCCATCAGGATAAGAGTCGAGCCGTGTGGACGGAGGAGAAAAATGGCCGCTGCAAGGAGGAGGGCTGCAGGTATGATAAGCAGAAGATCATGGCTCAGTGCGATGAAGAGCGCTATCTGAATCGATATGCAGGCTAGGGCAAGGAGAAGCGTGCCAGGCCTGGGCTGGGGCAATGAGCCCTGAAGGCTTCTTACGATCAGCCACAGAGCAGTAGGAAAGCAGGCCCAGATAACGAAAATCCAGGGAGGGATGAGGATAAAGCCGCCCGTGTCTGCATATCTCCAAAGGCCTCCGAGAACGCAGCTCATCTCTGTGATCGGACCGATGACGGATCCGGCAGCGGCCAATGTAATACTCTCGGGCCCAAGGCGCCCTATGAGAATCAGAGGCGCAGGCAAAAGCAGCAGGGCCAGAAGGTAAGGCCTCTGCCAGAAAGAGGTGATGGCGTAAACAGCATAGGCGACAAGGATAGGGATGAGGCACAGGTCCAGAAGGCGATGGGGCTGCGAGGCAGAAGCTATCGGTATCTGTGGCATTTCAGGGCAAATAGCCGTTTCTCTTTTAAGTAGATGATCCTGATCCAGGGATTATCCCGAGTTTGCCTGGATAACTGATCTGAGATTCATCAATAAAATGGTCCTTGAAAGGTGGTAAGCCTTTTATCTTCTCTACAAAAATTGAATATATTAATTTTGCAATAAAAATGTAGTAATATTTAAATACTATAGTATCCAGATATCAACATATACCATCGAAGGGATCATTCGGACTTCATCATGGATTGAGAGTCGACCATTTGAAAATTCTTCTCCGCCCGGCCGCTTAAGAAGAGGCTATGGCATCAGAGTGATTCTCGATCTCTTTTGCATAAATGATCCATCTGGTAACGGAGGTTAAAATATGGACCCTAAGACCGGAAAGGGAGCAGGTAGACCTGCAGCAACCAGCAACTTCAGGATCGAGGGAAAGATGCAGCTGGAAGCAGTAGATTGCAGGCCGGCTGATCTGAAGATAATGGCTTATGCCTTTGACCCTGTTGGCAGGCTCCTCGGATCATCTGAGGTAGATGAGAGAGGATCTTATGCCATGTCTGTGGACCTGAAGAAGCCATCCAGAGTGGAGCTGATATTAGGCCCGCCAGCAGATCCAAAGGTTATCCGCAGCTCGTCTGCCTTCAGCAAGACATTCCAGGCCAGGGAGTGGATAGCGGATGGCAAGCAATTTATTCTGAAGCCTGAGCTTGCTATTCCCTATGATATCTGGTGGCCCTGGCGGCCCCTGCGGATCTGCGTATCAGGACATGTGAGAAAAGTCAAGGATGGCAGTATTTGCCCGGTGCCTTACGTCAAGGTGGAAGTCTTCGACGTCGACCGTGAAAGGTGCTGGTGGCCGTTCATATACCGCTGGTGGGATATTCTCCTCGACCGCCGGGTGGTTCACATCCCTGAGATCATGAAAGAGCGGGTCAATCCCCCAAGGATAAGGCCGGATAAGATCAATCTGGATGCGATCGCTCCCATACTCCAGCCAGGGGGTGATGCAGATACAGTGAGCCTGAATCCACAACCTCTGCCGCCTATAGAGCTGGCAAATCCTAAAGAGATTAAGAATATTGGCTCTATTTCCACCACATCCGCCTTCAATCAAAGCGCAGAGATGGGCTTCGCCCGCGTAGGCGAGGTGGCACTGCTTCCAGAGGCGGTTGCATCACGCCTGGATAGCCTCACACTCACCACCAGAGTCGCTCCCTGGATCATATTCCCCTGGTGCTTCTACAGCAAAGCGGAGGTCTGCGAGACCATAACGGACTGCAACGGATACTTCAGGTGCTGCTTTTCCTGGTGGCCGTTCCACTTCCGCAGGGGGAGGCTCAGGTTCGATAACAGGCCGGAC
>JAXDAR010000068.1:0-5956 GCA_034679645.1 Methanothrix sp.
GCGGCTTATGTCTGCTCGGATCACGTCTGCCAGCTTCCGGTGACCAGCGCAGCAGAACTGATGGATCTGTTAGAAAAAACTTGAGCATAGGTTCCTGAATTAGCGGGAACAATCTTTCAGTTCACCATCGCGAATGGTCCCTGTTTTCCGGGGATCAACGCCCATTTTACTGACAAATAAAATGATTTATGAGCCTGAGGGGGAATTTCAGGTGGGGGCTCAGGGGCTCCAGGACGACAAAGATAAATACTATATGCTAGCTAGACGCAATTTGGGGATAACAGATTTCAGAGATTGAAGTTGCATCCGATCCGGAGCGGCACCGTAGTCACATAAGACACCGTAGGGTACCGTCTGGAAAAATGGTTGAGCGGCAGCACAATGTAGAACCTGTGGACATCAACCTGTCCCGGCTAAAAGATCTATTCTCTCACACGCAATTCGTGCGGTGATCATTTAATGAACCAACGACGGGATCAGATTCCTAAGAAGGATATAATGTACACCTTATTGGAGGATGGCTCTCAATTTATCGTAAACGAGAGCTACTTCTATAAGACTGAGCCGTACTATGCCATCGTCAAGAATGAGAATGAGGGAATCAATACCACTCCCAGCAGCAGAGATGTCCTGGACGCCTATATCGTTCCCATCTGCCTGGAGAAGGCCAAGCTGGCGGGCATCTCCGTCTGCGACTGGACGGTATCCTACCAGTTCGTGCCTCTCCCGGCCATCATCTACGGCCTGAACTACTTCTCTACCCCCTCGGACTACTTCCTGGTAAATGATCATGAAGAGGCCAAGAAGGTGGTACGTCACATCACCAATCACGGAAGGTATCCTTTCTGCTACCAGAAGGTAGCTGATACCTCGGCGGTGAGCAGATGTGTCTCCATATTTGGCCGGAGCATAAACTGCTGTGCGAAGGTATCGGAGATTGCGGAGAGGATCTACCAGGTCTTCAAGCTGCCACTGGTGGAGATAATCATGGTGAAGGACGATTCTGGCACCTATGCTCTATCCTCCCTGGCGCCGGTGAAATACTCTCAACTATCCAAAGAGGAAAAGGAAATGCTCCAGGACCTTCTGGACAAGAGGGTGAAACGCTTTGAGTAAACTTGGAATCTTCGTCAACAGAAAGACTTTGAGCAGCTCCTCTCAGCTCATGGCCCTGGTGAAGTGCCGGGACGTGGCCGAGAGTATGGGCCATACCATCGAGTTCATCTTCCCCGTGGATATGAAAAAGATTCCCCGGCTGGATGCTCTCTTCATTCGTGCCGACACCGATCCCATGAACACCACCTACGTCGCCGCCAGGATGGCGGAGATGTACGGCGTGCCGGTGATAGACGATCCCACATCCATCAGGATCTGTGCCGATAAGATAAACATGTACATGCACCTGCAAAAAGAGAACGTCTCCATGCCAAAGACCAGGTTTCTGAAGAAGAGGGAATTGGATGAACTGCAGGCCATACAGCTTTTTGAGGAGCTGGGAAGTCCCTTGGTCCTGAAAGAGCCGTCCACATCGTTCTCCATGCGGGTGGAGAAGGTCTCGGATGTAGAAGAACTCCTGAGGGTGGCCCGGAGGTTCTTCAAGCTCTCCGACTGGATTGTGGTTCAGGAGTACATCGAGAGCCGCTTTGACTGGCGGGTGGGGGTGATCGATGGACAGTTGCTTTACGCCTGCCGGTACATCATACCCTCAGAGACATTCAAGATTCAGGCCTCTGTCAACGGCCATATAGTCTATTGCGATGTGGAGAGCGTGCCCGCGGATCAGGTACCTCCAGAGGTCATCGATCTGGGAAAGCAGGCGGCAGGGGCCATAGGCAATGGCCTCTATGGGGTGGACATAAAAGAGAGCAACGGAAAGCTCTATGTCATCGAGGTGAACGACAATCCCTCTCTGGAAGGAGGTGAGGACGAACATTACCCGGAGATGTTCGGACAGATAATCTCTCACCTCATGTCTGGTCAGGCTCCAGACGACGCCCGCGACCTTTCTGCGGGGAGGGTCTCCTCTGCCGGCCTGATGGCAGGATATCCGCGGCCAGCGGAATCTGCTTACGCTCCGATGGGCCAATTGAGCGAGAGCGACACCTACGGCAGCGATATCAACCCGGAAGAGCGGTAGATATAAATTTTTCCTTTTGAATTAAAAGAGATGATATTTAATGGATGAGGACCTTTGCCAGGCCTTGAGCCAGGCCTGCGATGATTGCCATCTGGCTGGATGCTGCTTTGAGGCCAGATCCCCCCTGAGCCAGAAGCGAATCGAGATACTCATGGAAAACGGCGTCAGCCCGGATGCGGTAGAGTTTGCCGGATATAAGAGGCTGGGCCTGAGGAAGGATGGATTCTGTGTGCTCTTCCGGGATGGAAAGTGCAGTATCCATGAGATCAAGCCCGAGACCTGCGTTGCCGGGCCGTTCACCTTTGATATAAAGGGAGACATGCTGCAGATATTCCTCAAAAAGGAGAACATCTGTCCCATGGTCCGATTCTTGAGGGCCAACCGGAAGGCATATGATGCTCTCTTCGAGACCTCGGTGGAGAAGATCATGGACCTGGTGAAAGCCTTACCCCAGATGGAGATGGAGGAGATTCTGAAGATCGATGAGCCAGAGACCGATCTGGTGGCGGAGATCCGGCTGGAGGACTGAAAAGGAATGCAGATGCAAATCTCACAAGCCCCCCGGTCAGCCATGCACAGAGTCCTGTCTGCAGGATCTTGGTTGGGAACGGAGCACGAGTACTCCATAAACGATCGCAATTTTCGCCCTCTGGCCATCTCCGACCGGATCATCGAGAGGATAGCGGGCCGGGTGGAGCATGAGATACCTTTCGGTGGGATTCGGCTCTCCAAAGAGCTGCAAAAGCATGTTTTAGAGCTTATCCCGGCAACTCCTGGCAGCCTGGGCCAGCTGGAGGAGAATCTCTTTCAAGGACTGCAGGAGCTGTACCGGGCGACAGGAAATGAGTACAAATTCCTGGGCCTGGGAATGCATCCCCTGCTGACCCTGGATCAGACCACCTACTGGGATCATGACGAGCAGGACTACTATCAGGCATATGACCGGCTCTTCGGCATCAAACAGCATGGCTGGCTGAATATCCAGGCGCTGCAGATCAATATTCCCTACAGGGATGAGCAGGAACTGGTCGGTATGTTCAACAAGATCCGCTCTCTCATGCCCTATCTGGTGGCGGTGTCCGCCGCTTCTCCCCTGGTGGAGGGAGGGGCTACCGGTCGCATGGACAACCGTCTGGTCTACTACCGGACAAACCAGTCCCAGATCCCCCAGATCTGCCGGGGCATACTCCCCGAGAGGCTGGCGGGGATCGAGGAATATATCCGGATCAACCGCAATATCTACCGGGAGCTGAAAAGACAGGATGCTCAGATCCTGTGCCACGAGTGGGTCAACTCCAGAGGAGAGATTGTGCGCTTCACCAGGAGGTGCCTGGAGATCAAGGCCATAGACGAGCAGGAATGTCTGCACTCCGATATGGCGGTATGTGCATTCATCATGGCCCTCCTTCGCACTGAGCTGGAGCTGGAGGAGGATGAAGACCACCTCTATTCGATGCTGGAGGACGGCATCTCCGGAGGCGTCGCCGCCATGAGGCCGGAGCTGGAGGGGCTTTATGCCCGGGCAGAGAGGAATGCCACGAAAGAGGAGTTGAGGTATCTGCCTCTGATAAGAAATCGGATAGAGCAGGGCAGCCTGGCGGAGTTGATGGTCCAGAGGCTAAAGGAGGAGAAGGAGATCCTGCCCATGCTCTCCCGGATGGCCTGGTGCCTGAAGGAGAATATACCCTATTCGGCTGATTCAGGACGATGCGGTTGAGTGGCCTTGCCATGGCCACAGGCCATGAGGGAATGGAAGGCGTTATTTAGGATCAAATGGCAACAGGGCTTCCCAGCAGAGGAGATTGATCTTGATCGCCAGGAGAGCCGAGGAGATAGCGCCTTTTATCGTGATGGAGGTTTTGGAGAGAGCAAGGGAGCTGGAGAGGCAGGGTGTGGATGTCATCCACCTGGAGGTGGGAGAGCCCGATTTCGATGTCCCTCCCGCGGTCAGGGAGGCGACCCGGAAGGCCTTGGACCAGGGTCTTACCCATTATACCCACAGCCTGGGGGACCTGGAACTGAGAGAGGCCATATGCCAGCACTATGAAAATAGCTATGGCGTCTCAATAAAGCCTGAACAGGTGGTGGTGACCTCAGGCACCTCGCCGGCGATGATGCTGGTATTCTCCGCTCTGCTGGAGAGGGGTCAGGAGGTGATCCTATCCGATCCGGGCTACTCCTGTTATCCCAATTTCATCCGTTTCCTGGGTGGAGTGCCGGCAAGGCTCCCGGTCTATGAAGAGGATGGCTTCCAGATGAGGGCGGAGGCGATCGCAGAGCGGATCGGTGACGGGACCCGGGCCATTCTCATCAACTCTCCCTCCAATCCCACCGGCAATCTCCTACCGGAGGAGGGGATGAGGGCCATCGCCGGCCTCGGTCCATACATAATATCAGATGAGATCTATCACGGCCTGGTCTATGAAGGAAAAGAGCACTCCATCCTGGAGTATACAGACCATGTCTTTGTGCTGAACGGCTTTTCCAAGCTCTATGCCATGACCGGGCTCCGGCTGGGATATCTGATCGCCCCGGAGAGATTCGTCCGGCCCATTCAGAAGATGCAGCAGAACTTCTTCATCTGCGCCAGCTCTCTGGCCCAGCGGGCGGGGATCGCTGCTCTGCGGGAGGCTGGTCCGGAGGTGGCGGAGATGAAGAGGATCTACAATCAGCGCCGGCAGTTCATGATCAGGCGATTGAGGGAGATGGGCTTGGGAATCACCGTCGAGCCGACGGGAGCCTTTTATGTCTTCGCCAATGCCGGGCATTTTTCTGCAGATTCCTATGCCCTGGCATTCGATATTCTGGAAAGAGCGCACGTGGGCGTCACCCCGGGGATCGACTTTGGGCCCCACGGGGAGGGATATCTGCGCTTCAGCTATGCCAATTCCCTGGAGAAGATCGCCGAGGGGCTGGAGAGGATCGAGAGGTATTTGTGAGGATGAACCGGGATCTGCAGCGGCTCGGTGGAAGTGCCGATCTATTCTGGGATCTAATTTTCGGAGGGAAGAGCGAGTCAGCCCTCCTGGCTCCGGCCAGCGGCCACCCTTCATTGACCGGGGGGCTGGATACAATCAAAGCTTATCATCGTTGAGTTTTAAAATATAATACTATTTATTAAAGCTGAGAGATTAAATATTTAATAAAAATTAATAAATTTATTCTTAGTTTCGCAATCCACCATCTAGGACTTCACCGTCTCCTCAAACTCACTCTGTTCAAGATGCTGCGGCTGGTAGTCTATTCCCTTCTCCTTGAGGTCGGCCACATAAGAGCGGAGATGCTTTCTGGAGCCAGCCAAAAGCCCCTGATACATATTCCTAACATCCTCGTTCTCTGCGACCGCCAGTTCAGCCTCCAGGTCCCTGATGCTGATCTCCTCGAATTCAGCCGCCGCCTTAAGTGCCTCCTCATCGGCCTGTAATCCCATTTCCAGAAGGCGGTCGTGAATCCCCTGGAGCGTCTGGTTTTCGAACAATCCTGGCACATCCACTGGAAGGACAAGGTCGTACTTATCGATCACAGCCTTTGCCTGGTCCATGTGGCTCTCCTCTGATCTGGTCAGATCCAGAAAGATGGTGAGATTGTTCTTCTCGTACAGCGATGAGTAGATGTCTCTTGCTGCCTTCTCCTCCTCCCAGATGAAGATGAGGCCCTCTTCCTCCCTCGGGCTGAGCGTTCCCAGGACGGAAGTGGCTGCCACTCCACCCGGTTTGGTCAGGGTGAGAATGCCTTCGCCGTAGGCCACATCATGCTTCAGGCTGATGTCGGGATTGTCGGATGACGCCCAGATGATCGAGATCGCCTGTCCCGGGGAGA
>JAXDAR010000069.1:0-22142 GCA_034679645.1 Methanothrix sp.
AGGCCTCCGGAGCCTCGGGCCCGGGTTCGAATCCCGGCGGGTCCGTGATTTTTTAAAATTTTTTATTGACCTCAATCTTCTGTCGTCGGTCCATTGGTCTTCAGTTGCTGGATGCCCGCTCCATTTCCAGTCCGGAATTTGACCTCTCCACTCCTTTCAGAATAACTCCGTCATCGATCTTCTTGAGGATGATGGTCCCGTCGCCCAAGTGGTCAATAGCAATCCTGTCTCCCGTGCACAGATCGAGGCCGTATCTTATGGCCAGGGGAAGCTGAACCCTGCCGTTAGCGTCGATATTTGTGATCAATCCATTCACCCAGGCCTTTCACCCCTCGAGTTTATAAAAGGCTTATTTTGAGATGAGGTTCATATGAAGGCAATGAGATAAAATATCTGGTCTAGAAGATGGCAAAACTGTGAATCTCCTATCTAACAGTCTATGCCATCGCATCCCGGCTCTTTCTTCTCACCGGCGGGATCGTCCCGGAAGACCAGCCTCTTTTCCACCTCGAAGGTGCCGGTGAAGGACTCGTGCACCTTGACATCCTTGGTGAGGAACTTGTGCAGGTGGGCATCGGTCTGCCAGGTTCCATTGAATGAGTTCCTGGTCGATATGCCCACCGAATCCACCGGGCTGGTCAAAAGGAGCCTTGCGATCCTGTCCGGATCGGCAGTGTAAGTGGAGGGATTGGTGGAGGCGAAGAATGTGCTTCCCTCTCTCTCCATCTCAGTCACGGAGAAGGACTCCTGCACCTCGGCTCCTATTCCTCCCCAGAAGGATTTGGAGTTGATGTACTTGGTTCCCACCATGGGGGTAGTGCCGGAGTAGCTAATCCGGGTATTCTCCCAGAGGTTCAGAGGAATGGCAGAGCTATTGCCCATGCCTGGCAGCCTCCCTGCCTTTTGGGATTCAACGGTTCCCGTGTCCATCTCCAGGTCGCCGTCTCCGGTCATGAAGCTGTTGTACTCTAAAGCCAGGTTCCTGTCCTTTACTGAGACGCCAACCTCGAAATAGCCCGTTCCCGCTACCTTCAGGCCGTTGGTGAACTCCCCCTCCTGTACCTGGCCGGATAGAGCAGATGCCATACCCGCATGCACCAGGGAGTGGAGGAATATCAGCAACAAAGCCAGCGCTACTCCCCTCGTGATCCTACCCCATTTTTCTTGCTGGAGATCTATTTGTATCTTCTAGATAAAAAAGTTGTTGTCCTGGGGGCGATAGCTTGATCTGATACCGCTGCCCAGAATGAAAGCGGATGTCAGGGGATCTCGCCGTGGTCATGGATGTGGCAGGAACGATCATGAGGATGTACCGGGTGGCCAAGGACATATCTCGCGATGTGATGCTGGAGAGGGTCGTCACGGGTGAGCTTATAATGGAGAAGGCCGGCCGGGGGCTGGTGGTGCCCCAGATCGATCCGGATACGATAATATCCAAGAATCCAGATGATCCAATCAGGGTGCTGGCAATGGGCCGGGAGGAGTGCATCAAGATCAGCTGTTCATCCAGCCAGATCTCCAGGGATGAGGCGGTGAGGATTTTGAAGAGATCGCCGATCAAAGTGCGCGAGCTGCAGGAGGCATGCGTCATGGTGAAAGCGAGGTGCCCGGGGAGCTATCGCACTGCCGGATTCATAATAGATCAGGATCTGGGAGATATCGTCTATGCATTGAGCACCGGCGGCATTCCATTTCCCGGATTGGAAGGAGTGATGCTGGATCTGGAGGCCATGGGTGCGGATGTGTTTCTGGCCTCGGGGGATAGCAGAAGGAGCCTGAATTGCCTGGTTGACCTGGGCATAGATCCATCGCGAATGAATCCCATTGCCAACCCCCGGCGGAAGATGGAGGTCGTGGCAGAGCTAAAGGAGAGGTACGCTCAGGTGGTTATGGTTGGTGACGGCCTGAATGATATCTATGCTTTGAGGGCGGCAAACCTGGGAGTGCTGACGGTGGAGCAGCACACCCGCCCATCTCCGCTGTTGCTGGATTCCGCGGACGCGATCATTAAAAGGATCAGCGAATTGCCCGGCATCATAAAAAAATTTGGATTTTAAATATATTCCCGTGGTAATGGGCCAGAAAGGCCGAATTCCAGGAAAAGTATTATATACCTTGACAGTTCTTCCTCTGAATGGCAACCTTTTAATTCGCTTCGAAATGAGATCGAACTAAAGGACACTAGGAGTAGCCAATAAATGTTCGAAGAGCTTTTAGAGCTATACAAAACAAAGGCTGAAGAGATTGAAAGAGATCGTAAAGAAGCCCAGGCCATGGTCATGCTCGTCTCCGCTATCGACAAGATGTCACGGGACATCGACTCCAAGAAGAGCGATGTTGAGCTTTTAGGCCGGTTGATCGATCAGGTCGACCGCCTGTCCAAAGAGGTATCCGACCTCAAGAGCCAGCTTCGCACCAGGCAGTCCCGTACTCCTGCGACCGTTGAGTCTGGTTCAGGTGATGGGAAGGCCCTGGACAATCATGCTCGATCTTTGATCGATATCATGGCGGAGAAGCCAGGCAGATATACCACCAGCGAACTGGTGGACATGCTCGGTCTGAATAAGACAACAGTTATAAGTGTGATGAAGCGCGCTCTGGAGCTTGATCCCAAGCATGTCAAGATGAGCCAGGGGAAGAGGCGTAAGCTCTATTTGGCCTATGTATCCGATGAGGATACGCAGAGGGCAGAATCATCATCAAGCGCTGGTGAATCGGACCGGATGAAGCTCGAACTCATGGCCATGACCTGAGGGAGATTCCCATCAAAAACTGTGTAAAATTAGCGCGATTATTAAGGCCGGTCTGCTGGGGATTGCCCGGCAGTCACTCGCCTTACAGGTTGCCTTCGAGCCGGATTTTCGGAGATGGTTTCTCCCGGCAATTCACACTAATTTTCTATATAGTCATCAAATGTCGACCTGCATATTAACAATAAATCTTGGGTATCTTGCTACTTGTATGACAGGCCATTACGACATTCGATTATCACATCTGCCGCAGGCGATTAATGTCCTGACCGGCAATAAAGAGTCTCTGAATGGGATGGCCGTACATCAGCCCGTTCCGGGAATTACCAGCCGGAAGGCTTTAGCTATCTGGACAACAGCATTTTTCACCAGCTCTCTTCTCAGTTCCATGCGGTAGATCAGCACCACAAATACAGTGAACGTGGTGGCCAGGGCAAAGACTATCGCCAGCACTGTCACTATGCCGAAGTTATTGGTTATCAGGAAGGGTGACGATATGAGGGCGGCGAAACCGAATATGGTGGTAAGGCCTGAGGCGATCAGTGCTGAGCCAATGGCCTTGGTGGCTATGGAGAGAGCCGCTCTGGGATCGCCAATTAACTCCAGCTCCTCATAGAAGCGTTCCATCATCAGAATGGCATACTCCGATCCCACTCCCAGGATCAGTGATCCCAGGCAGGCGGTGAGGGGAGTGTATTTCATCCCTGATAGGTACATCACCCCTCCCATCCAGCCTATAACCACCAGCATGGGAAGCACGGGAAGGAGGGCCTTTATCAGATCGCGGTAGATTGCCAGGAGCACAATAAATATCAGCACCAGGCCGAAGAGGGTCATCTCCGTTCGCCCTTTGGTCAGGGCAGTTATAACGGTGGTCATCACCACCGAGTCGCCGGTCATCCTCACCGAGACTGCTGCCGGCGGGGGATTCCAGGCGATATCTTTTTCGATCTCCTTCATAAGTCTGTCTGAACCCTCGGTGCCCAGGTTGGATATGGTCTGGCCCACATCAAGGTCTATCACCGCGGTGTTGTGCCCATCCAGGTATATGTCGCGCCATCGAGGAGGAATGTCATCGATCAATCCTCGGACGGTTGTTCTATCCGTGGGCAGGGTACCCTGGTTTGCCTCTTTCGCCAGGCTGGCAATGCTGGTATATCCCAGTATCTGTTCTCTGGAGCCTTTCAGATAGATGGAGAACTCATCCATCCACTGCAATACCTCCGGATCGGTGATATCATCGGCCTGCACCAGCAACTGGATGCTGTCTGTGCCTCCGAAGGTCTCGCTCATATGCCTGAAATCTATCAGCGGGGGCAGATCCTGGGGCACATAGTTCTTGAAGTCGGTGTCCACAGGGACAAGGGTGTCGGAATAGATGCCGGTCAGGGCGAGAAGAAGGGAGGCGGCCAAAACGAACTGCCACCTGGCGATGCAGAAGGCTGACATCTTCTCCAGTATCCTCTCGATGATCGTCTCTTCTCTCCTCTTGCTGCTTTCCTTGCGGTCAGATTTCTTATCCTGGGCTCTATACTCCTCTATTGGCTGCTGGTGGTGGATTTTTCCCATAAATATGGAGAGTATGCTCACCCCTACAAAGAGGGCAGAGAGAAAGCAGAGGATCAGTCCGATAAGACAGAGAAGGCCAAAGTCCCTGACCATGGGGATGGAGGAGGTGAGCAGGGAGACAAAGCCGATGGAGGTTATGGCCAGGGCGATGATCACCGGCTTGGTGACATGTTTGACCGTCTCTATCACCGCTCTATGCGGCTGGCCGGTGCGGTTGAACTCCTCGTTTATCCGGTTTTGGAACTGGATGGCATAATCGATGCCGATGCCTATCAGCACCGGGAATGCGGACATAGAGACCATGGTGAAGGGTATATGCAAGAGGCCCATGGCACCGAAGGTCCAGCCAACACCCAAAAAGACGATTGGTATGGGGAGAAGAGACCATCTCACCTGGTAGAAGGTGATCAGCAGTGCCACTATCATCAGAAAGCCCGCCAGGAGGAGGATAGGGCCGTTGCTCTTGGCCATCTCTGCCGTTATGGAATTCATCAGGGCAGGCTGGCCGGTGACCGTAATCCTCGTGTCGGCAGGGAAGCCGGCTAGCTGCAGCTGGCCGCTTGTCTCCTGGTACAGCTCTCCCTGCTCGGATTCCGTGAGGGAGACCGGCAGCTCTATGGAGAGCATGGTGTGGCTGCGATCGGGCAGTATTGCCGTTAGAATGGGATTGTCCCCTGACAGGATTTCATCTATCCTCTCCTGATCGGGAATGCTTCTCCTTCCGCTGCTCTCTTTTTCCTCATCAGCCACAATATCGGCTATGCTGGTGACGGAGAGGACTCCGGGAGCTTCTTTCATCTTATCGGAGAATGTGAGAGCTGCCCGGAGGATCTCCGGCTTTGCCACATCATCCGCCTCGATCAATACCGCTATGGACTCGGTTCCAAAGTTCTGCACATAGAGATGGTCGTAGACCTGGTAGAGAGCGGAGTCCTTGCCCACCATGCTCTCAGTGGTCAGTCCCTGCATCTCGATCTGTTGGGCATAGTGGATGGTTCCCAGGGTGAGGAGCAGAGTGGCAGCGATGATCAGGACAGGATTCCGGGCGATCCACCGGCCAAGCTGCTCTGAGTGGTTCATTTCATATGCCTCAAAAGTTCGGATTTTATCGACCGATCGAAACATGCGAAAGCTAGATAAAAGTTGTGGTCTTCTCTTGATGGTGATGGAACAAGAGGTGAAAGCAATCTTGAAAAGGCATATGATCGAGGCCTGTGTCAAGGGAGCCAATAACCGCGGTTGCTGCGATGCGGTAGGTGTATTGCAGGGCACCCTCTTTCTGACCGATGCTCCACTTTCCATGGACCAGCTGGTGGAGGAGACCGGCTACAGCAAGTCCACGGTCAGCACCAATATGGGCATCCTGGAGAGAATGGGCATTGTCAAGAGGCTGGTCATACCAGGGGATAAGAGATATCATTATATTCCGGTTACCGATCCCGATTCGCTTCGCAGAGACATGATAATAAACATCCATCATAATCTGCAGGAGATATTGATGGCTCTTGACCGAACTGAGGCCGATCTGAAGGCCAGAGATGATCTGGACCAGCCGTTATTGGATAGGATCGAGGAGATAAGGCACCATTATCGGCAGACAGATAAAATACTGGATCTCGTATTGAAGTACAACACAGAGGAGCTTATCCGCCGGCTGGAGGCATCCATTTAAATTAATATTTTTTATATTTCAGTTTAAGGTCCAATGTTACGGTAAATTGAGCCAGGTCCCGGCGCGCATGGATCGTGTTCTCGAATTTACTTCCCATGATTTCAGCCTTCTGTTATCGCCTTACGGGATATGGATCGGGGGGAGGACCCAGATCCCAACAATTCATTACCTTAAAATATATTCTAAGGTATATTCAATACATTGATTAAGGAGTTGATATGTTCCTGCCCTGGAGAGCGGGAATGTGATGAGCTTTGATCAGGGAGAAGCTCGATCGAGAGGATCTTGAGGATAAGATCCATCAAATGCAGCGTCGCATAGGGCGCTGTCTGGATGGCGAGGTCGATATAGAGTCGCAGATCGAACTGCTAAAAGGGGATCTGGATCAGATCTCTGGCCGAATATACGAGCAGAATAGCTTTGCTCTCGACCATGCCATCGAGGAGCAGATGATATCCGATCATCATTACTCTCACCTTCTTCAGGAAAGAACCTTCCGGATGCAAAAGATGACCTGGGCGGTGGAACGTTCTCATTCCGCCACCGTCCTGACCGATTCTGAGGGCATGATCGAGTATGTCAATCCCTGGCTACTGCATAGTTGCGGATATTCCGATCCCTCTCAAATGATCGGCCGGTCTGTATTCGATTTCACCAATGAGGTGGGCAAGGTCAAGCTGCAGGAGGAGGTTATTCCCGCCCTTCTATCCCAGGGGGAGTGGAAGGGAGAGCTCCCGGTAACGATGACCGATGGACGATCTTATGTCGCAGAGATGATCTGCACCAGGATCTCGGATGACTCGAACGACTCTGTCAGTTTCCTGGCCAACTTCTATAATATTTCCGATCGCATGCGCGCGGAGGAGGCGCTGCTATTGGACGAGTCCCGGCTGGAGGCTCTACTCAAGCTCAATCAGATGGACGATGCCTCTCTCAAGGAGCTGGCAGACTTCGCCCTCCAGGCGGGGGTCAAACTCACCGGTTCGAGAATCGGCTATCTCGCCCTGGTCAATGAGGATGAAAACATAATTTTCATGAACCACTGGTCCCGGGACCCGCAGCCGGAGCAGGACGCTGATCATGAAAAAATGGCCTATCACCTGGTGGAGCCGGGCCTTTGGGGCGAGGCCCTGAAAAGAAGGGAGGCGGTTATCATCAATGATCATTCCTCTTGTCCAAGGGGGCCCGACTCCGGCAAGGATGGTTTGCAGATTTTACGCCATATGAGCGTCCCCATCATGGACAAGGGACGGATAGTGGCAGTGGCGGGAGTGGGAAATAAGGATGAGGAGTACAATGATTCTGATGTGCGGCAGCTCACCCTTCTCATGAGCGGCATGCACAAGCTCATTCAGAGGCGCAGGACAGAGGAGGAACTCCGTCAGAGGGACCTCTTGTTGAGGGGGGTGGCCACAGCCACCAATCATCTTCTCACCACCGATCCCGATGCCATAAGCAAGGCCCTGAGAATCCTGGCGGTCTCCATTGGCGCCGACCGGATCATGATCATGGAGAGCGCTGAATGGAGGGGAGGGGAATCCGGATCTGAACCCATCCAGTGGCTCAGGGAGCCGGCAGAACCATTCCGGGGAGAGATCTCCTGGGACCAGTTCATCGGCTGGCAGGACACTCTCTCCCGCGGCAATCCCATTCAGGGCATAACCTCCCGGATCCTGGACCCGGGAAGGAAGATTCTGGAGGATAACGGCATCATATCCTTTCTCCTCCTGCCGGTGTTCATCGAGGGGCGTTTCTGCGCTGTCATATCCATTGATGACTGCCACTCCGAGAGGTGGTGGACGGAGAACGAGGTGGCAATACTGCAGGCGGCAGCGGGGAGCATAGGAAACGCCATCCTGCGCCGGCGGACTGAGGAGGCGCTGGGAGAGAGCAGGAGAAAGCTGGCCACCCTGATGAGCAACCTGCCAGGAATGGCCTATCGCTGCAGGAACGACCGCAAAAGGACCATGGAGTTTGTCAGCGACGGATGTCTGGAGCTGACCGGGCGCTCACCATCCGATCTTCTTCACAACGATGCCATGGCATATGTCGATCTGATCCATCCTGACGACCGGGATTGCGTCTGGAGCGAGATTCAGCAGGCAACGGAAGAGATGAGGCCATTCCGGCTGACTTACAGAATAAACGGGAGGCTGGGCACGAAATGGGTCTGGGAGCAGGGGCAGGGAATTTTCGTTCCCTCCGGTGAGCTTGTGGCCCTGGAAGGATTCATTCATGACATCACCGAGAGGAAGCTGGCAGAGGATGTCTTGAAAAGGACCCAGGAGGAGCTGGAGAGGAGGGTGGCGGAGCGAACGGCCTGGCTTTTAAGAGTCAATATGGCCCTCAATGAGGAGATGATCGAGCACAAGGAGACGGAAAAAGAGCTTCGTCAGGCTCAGAAGGCGGCGGATTTTGCATCACGCTCCATGGGGGAATTTTTGGCCTATATGAGCCATGAGATAAGGACTCCCATGAACTCGGTCATAGGCCTGGCCGGCCTCCTGCTGGAGACGGATCTGTCGCCAGAGCAACGCGATTACGTGGAGACTATCCACAGCAGCGGCGACGCATTGCTGGGCATCATCAATGACATCCTGGATTACTCCAAAATCAATGAGGGAAAGATGAAGCTGGAGCGCCAGCCATTCTCCCTGCGTAAATGCCTCGATCAGTCCATGGCCATGGTGGCGGCAAAGGGGAGGGAGAAGGGGCTGGAGATGAGCTACCATCTGGATGATGCTGTTCCCCAGACCATTGTGGGAGACCATGCCCGCCTGCAGCAGATACTGGTCAACCTTCTGGGAAATGCGGTCAAGTTTACCGAGAGGGGCAGCGTATCCCTGGGAGTGAGGATGAGCGACGAGCCGGATATGCTCCATTTCTATGTCGCCGATACCGGAATCGGCATCTCCCAGAGCGATATGAATAAACTGTTTCACTCCTTCAGCCAGGTGGATGCATCCACCAGCAGAAAGTATGGTGGCACCGGCCTTGGCCTGGCCATCAGCCGCCGGCTGGCCGAGCAGATGAGTGGCAGGATATGGGTGGAAAGCGATCTGGGACGGGGCTCCACATTTCATTTCCAGATAAAGACCGAGGAGTCGAGCGGGGATGATGTCGCCCTCGATCACCAGTTAGCGGGCAAGAGGGCGATTGCCCTGGTGGGCAGCGAGGATTGTCTGATGGGGCTGATCAACCAGTCCGGACGGCTGGGAATGAAGATCCAGCCGGTGGTCTCTGCCAGGGAGGCGGAGGAGATGATACCGGGCCGGTTTGATGCCGCCATTCTGGATATCGATGTTCCCGGAGCGGAGAAGGTTTTCCCCGATATGGCGAGAAAGCTGCCCACCATCATCCTGGTCACACCGGACAGACTGTGGCCGGGGAGGATCACCCTGGCCAAGCCGGTCAGCGAGAGCGGCCTCTTGCTGGCAATGAATGAAGCCATATTTCCCAGGAACCGGATTGGGAAAAGCGCACCCAATCTGGTGGCGGAGCATCCTGATCTGAACATCCTCCTGGCAGAGGATGATCCAGTCAACCGCAAGGTTGCCCTTCTCATGCTCACCAAGCTGGGATACCGGGCGGATGTGGTATCCAACGGAGCAGAGGCGTTGGCTGCTTTAGGGCAAAAGCATTATGATGTGGTCTTGATGGACGTGCAGATGCCAAAGATGGACGGCCTGGAGGCCACCCGCGCCATCCTGGAGATGAACCTGGCCAATAGACCCCGGATCCTGGCCATGACCGCTTACGCCCTGGAGGGGGACAGGGAGAGGTGTCTGGATGCCGGCATGGATGGCTATATCTCCAAGCCGGTGCAATTGGATGAGCTCCGCGCCGCCCTGGAAAGCCTCAGCCTCTCCCTGCCTGAATGAGTTCTCTCACCTAAGCATCACCTTGCTCATGGTCACCAGGAAGAGGGCCATGAGCAGCCATCCGGCCAGGGTCTCAATGACGGTCAAAAACTCGAAGCCCTCGATGATGCTGATGTTCTGGGGAGCCCGGCCAAGGAACCACATGCTGCTGAAGTAGAAGGCATCGTTCAGGTTTATGATGCTCTGCGGATCGGTGGTGGCAGAGGGCTGAAGGGCATCTCCTCCCCAATAGATGGCAGTGAAAAGGATGATCAGGGCCAGGCTGAGGAGCATAGTATGGGATGGCCGGACCCCGTAGCCGCAGGAGAGCCAGGCCAGCTGGTCGATCAATTTTGGGAATGCCTTCGTGTTCCGGGCCTGCTTCTCTTTTCGGTACTGATAGTAGCAGTCGTCCTCGTCCTCGAACTGCTCCAAGTTTCTGAAGTTCTTGATCAGGGTGAGATAGACTGAGCCGTTGTAGGGCAGATTATTGCGGATGGAGTTCCAGCGGACCACGATCCGGTTGTAGTTGAGGTCCTTGCAATGGATGCTCGAATCCTTCTCGAAGATGGCATCGGAGAGGCGCAGGGTGTACACCTTGGCATTGGAGAGATGAAAGCTGCGCCGAAATCTTGCCCGGCCGAAGTCGGCATCGCTGAACCTGGCGCGGGAAAAGTTGGCCTCAGTATTGAAGTGGGCGCGGGAGAAGTTCGCTTCCCCCTGGAACTGGGCCTGGGAGAATCCGGCGTCCTCCTGAAAATGGGAATCGGCGAAGTTGGCCGCCTGGGAGAAAACTGTGCCGTCAAAGTCCACCAGCTCCGGGAAGGAGGAGTGATCGAAGAACACATTCCCTTTGATCACCGAGTACTCTATCTTAATGATCGATTTTACGATCTTCCTCTTATTCTTGTCCCGTGGCAGGTCCAGATTGTGCAGGTCCAGGTCGCCGTAGATGATGACGTTCTCATACTCTACCGGCCTGCCCTCCTCTATCCTCTTATGCACCTCTTCTGCTTTTATCATCAGCAGGCTATCGACCATAAGCGTAATCGCTTTTCGGTGAATGTTGATATGCTTTTCCCCAGCTCCGCTCAGCTCTCCGCTCTTCCCCGGAGCATCTCCTCCACCCAGTCCCAATCGTGCTCATAGATGTGGGCAGAAGCACTGGTGGTGGAGATGGAGCCTGGGCGGGCCCCCACCTCTCCCGCGGCATATTCCAGCAGCCTGGCCAGGCCGTATAGGTTGGCGGGATAGGCGCCGGCAAAGTCATGGCTCCGGAAGAATATGGCCAGGTGCAGCCGTCCATTGCGCAATTTGAAGTCATCCACGATCATGCAGGGGACCTCGTCCCGCGATGAGTCCAGCGGCGGGATCCAGGTGACTGCCGTGGCCCGGCGGGTGGCGGGGGATTCACGAAGCCGCTGGATGGCGGCATCGATCTGGTCCAGAGGCGGTGCACCGGGCAGCCTCCAGGCGCGCAGTCTTTCGCCATAGGTATACTCAAAACCGGGATTCTCGCCGCACTGGAGCTGATGGGCGTACTCCTCCAGCCGTTCCTCATTCCAGGAGTACTCCTCTGGAATCATCTCCCGATAGGGATCCTCCACCACCACCTGCAGGGATAGAAGCTCTCGGATCCGGGTTCCCCTTTCATCCGCTATCTCCTCGCCCTGTCGCCAGATGAGGTTCAGGCCCCGGTGCCAGGCATCGGAGATGGAGCGGGCACGGATAAACCTGCCCAGACCATTGCTCGTCAGCTCAGATGATGCCGTATGTGGCAAAAGCCACCCTCCTCACCGTCCATGAGATCACCGTCCTCTCTCCAGTAAATTAAGCCTTTCAGGCCTTAGATATGTCTATGTGAATATCATATTATCAAGATGTATCTATTATCGTCCCCATGTAAAATTTTCAGCATACGCATCTTTCTCAGCATTTTCACGGGAATCGCACCTTTGCATATTACATATACCTCCATATTTATATTCTCGCCCTCTTCTCAGGAGAGGTTTTCGCTGAGATGGTGCATCTCCACACCCAGTCCGCCGTAGCTGAATTCTATATCGATCAAACCGGCATATGTCATTATAAATATCAATATTAGTATAAGTTCAACAAAGATGAGCAGAGCTATCAGAAACAGGCCAAATCCAGGTGTTCGAACCGCTTCGATTGCGAAATCCCACGGAGTCCTTCCCACTACCATATGAATCCTCACAGAGAACAAAAGGAGATATTCCTGTCCAAAGGCTATAAAGTGTGGGAATGAGGGCGGAGCGAAAGTGATTGCTCGGGAAAAGATACTTTAATAATGGCTTTGAAATATCTCTACTGATGGGAAACTTTGAGTGGGCAATGGTCAATTCGCTCAACTCCTTCTTCCAGAGGGAGGGTATTGCTGCCATAGCCTACCGCCTGCGGCAGTCGCGCTTTGCCGCTCAGCTGGCCGATATCCTGGTGGATTCCAAAATTCCCGAATATTATCTGGCCATCGAATGCAAGAGCCTGGATGCGCGCAAGACAAGGTCGCTGTATTTCAAGCAGCATTTCAGCATAGCCGCCGGGGCCCATCAGGTCGAGAGGGAGACGGATTTCATCACCCGTTCCGGCCGTCAGGGCATACTGGCGGTGGAGCTGCGCCACGGCGCTGGAAAAAGCAGGACTGCTCACCTCGTCCCCTGGGGGCTGATATTCGACCGCTACCACGAGGGCGGGGCAGGGGTAACATTGCAGGAGATCCAGGTCAATCCCCCACTGGGGAGAAAGGGGGGTGTCTATGAGATATCCCGTCTGGACATACTGAGGATCACCGGATACTACGACCTGGCAGCCAGCGATCACTCTGCCGATGCAGATCTCTATGGCGAGGATCTCTACCTGGAAGAGTAGACGGTCTTATTGATCGAGAAATTCAACAGATTTATCTCATGAAAAATCTAATGCCATTATCAGCGAGATCGTTCGCAGGAGTTAATGGATATGACCAGAACAGAGGATTTCTTGAAGGAAGCGTTTGCCGGCGAATCTCAGGCAAACAGGAAGTACAGCGCATTTGCCGCCCAGGCGGACAAAGAGGGCTATTCTCAGGCTGCCAGGCTCTTCCGGGCGGCAGCGGAGGCGGAGGCGGTGCACGCCACCAACCACCTGCGCGCCCTGAAGGCCATAAAGAGCACCAAAGAGAACATGCGCGAGGCGATCGCCGGAGAGACCCATGAGTTCAAGGATATGTATCCGGAGATGATCGCCGCCGCCAAGGAGGGGGGCGCGCGGGATGCTGAGAGGTCGTTTGTCTACGCCAATGCAGTGGAAGAGCATCATGCCCGGCTCTATCATGCCATGCTGGAGGATCTGGATTCCCAGAAGGAGCCGTTCCCCTATTATGTCTGCCCGGTATGCGGAATGACGGTGGAGCGCGAGGCTCCGGATAAGTGTCCGGTCTGCGGCGTTAAGGGAAGCATGTTCAAGAGGATCGAGTAGAGCAAAAAAGATTTACCCTGTTCCCCCCTTCAGAGTCCCATGAGATACCTTACAATTCCGGCAATAGCCTTGCTGCTATTCAGTTCCTGTGCTTTTTGCCAGACAACTGACAGCTCCCGGGATGATGCCATATCATCCGCTCTGAGGGAACTGGTGGTCGCAGCATCTGACGACCTGGAATCCTACACCTTTTTCCTGAAGATGGAGCAGGATATGGTGCTTGAGAACCTCACCTCCGGCCAGTCCCAGCAGCTTCAGACCCGGTCCATCGGCTTTGGCCTGGTCAATATGACAGCTCAAGCTTTGAAGCTGGTCATGGCCTCTATAACCATTGCACCTGGCGATGAGGGCAACTCCACCGCTGTGGCCCTGGAGGAGTACCTGCTAAACGACACCATTTATATGAAGACAGATGGCAACTGGACCGCCCTCGCCCTATCCGGATTTGGCGACGCCTGGTCAGAGCAAAATTCCCTGGACCAGCAGATAGATATGCTCAATTATTCCCGGCTCTCGCTGATCGGCTCGGAGATGGTGGGGGACGAGGACTGCTATAAGGTGCGAGCAGAGACGGACATCGCCTCTTATGCCGATCCCCTCTCTCAGGAGGTGGCCAGCTATGTGCCCTTCCTTCCCCTGAACACCTCTGAGCTCTTCCGCAATATGACCCTGGAGGTCCATTACTGGATATCCAAAGAGAGCCATCTCTTGAAGAGGGCGGATATGATGGAAACCCTTTATATGACTCCCCAGTCACTGGGTCTGCTGGCCGCCGAGGAGAACGTGGCCATTCGCATAAGCTCCACCACCTCCATCTTATTCGACGGATTCAACGAGAGCATAAATATCGTCCTGCCGCCCGAGGCCAGTGCCGCTCAGCTCTTCGAGATTCCCTCCTATCCCGAGAGCGAGGCGGTTGCCCTCAGTCCGGTGGATGAGGTTGAATTGAATGAGACCAGGAGCACGGGGATTCCAGCGGTTCCGGGAGATTCTCTCCCCAGTGATGTTGCCGGCGTCGTATTTCCGGGCAACCAGTCTCAAGAGGATAAGGCAGTTCTTATGGCTAACAATACAACAATCAACAATACAATGATCAACAGCACTCCCTCAGAAAATAGGCTTCCTCTGCCCGAACCGCGCTCCTGAATATCCATTTCCGGGAGGGCGGAGGCTCTCTTTTCTCTTTTTCGACTGTGGTGAGGATCAAGCGTTCGGTTCTTCGTTGTTTTTTATGGGCAAACCTGTGGCCACAATCTCTCTCTCGTCTTCGTGCCTTTGTTCCTTTGTGGTGAAATCGGGTGCTTGGGCCTCACCACAAAGGCACTAAGGAAAAATCTCTGCGGTACATCGCCCACACAATTTAGCGAAGAGCCGAGCGTTCTTCCCTGCTGCTCAATGTCCCAGGTATCCGCTCGAGCTGCCTTCTATGGGGCCGGCGTCCTCATACCCCTGACGCTGCCCGGTTCCTGCCAGGCGGGTCAGCATAGCGGGATTGAATAGCAGGTGAAGGGCATTTATGGCGTGCTCCGCCGTTCTCCTCTCCGCCAGCCAGGCCAGTGTCTTCTCATCATCGGCCTCGTCCTCGTGCACGAAGACCTCCAGGATGTGCCTGTTGGTCATGAGCTGGGCCATGATCAGGCCGCTGGATGCCTCATGAGCGCACATCCTGTCCTTTTCTGCAGGTCCTGGCATCCCCAGGGCGATGACGATATCGCATCCCTCTTCTTCGATCAGCCTCTTGGCCGCCACAGGCAGATCTTTGATCCCGGGGACGGTATAGCGGACAATCTGGACCGAGGCTTCCTTCTTGATGGTGCTCATAGCCGCGCGGGCCATATCCACCCGGGCGAAGGTGGTGTCGGCAATGCCGATGCGTTTCATGGAAAAGCAGTTGGTGGGATTGGCTTTTAGGTTTATCGCCACCGTCTGGACGGGAAGCGTCCATGAGAGTGCCTGATCACATCTCTGTGGATTGAGATGCAAAGCCGAACTGACCGAAAGAATTAATTACCAGTAATATCTTCGCTACAGGTTCGTGGCCAGGGGCGGCTTTTCCAGACAATCTCCCTTCCTTTACCTTTTGCCGCTCCCGGCCTTCTCCTCCTTACATCCAATCATCCGAATTGCTGAACTGACGGATCTTAATGCAATTATGAGACTATCAATTTGTCGGATGACTCCTCTTTCTCTGGGAGCAAGGAGCAGGAGGCAAGAGGGGCAGCCAATCCCGGCAGCCCTTCCGGGAATTGATCTATCCCTTTCCCACCCATCTCATTTCCGTCCTCTCAATCCGGATAGACAAAAGCCCCCTTCTCAGTCGGATCGTAATCCAGCTTCATCAGATCGCTCAGGAACTCTCTATGCACCTGGACCGGATCGAAATCCTGGAACTGCTCCGGGTAGAGCCACCTGGCCACAGTTGCTGCTCCCACCACCAGTTGGGGGCCGATGGAGAAGTCTCCGGAGATGATATGCACCCGGCCGTCCCTCACTGCGGATATATTTTCGAATCCCTCCACACTCATGATCTCATCGTAGTAGGCCTTCATGGGCTCGATATCATTTGACTTGTAGCCGCTCTGATATGAGAGACCCAAGATCACCTGGGGGTCCTTCTCTATGATGAACTCCGTCTCCAGGTCTTTGTTGCCTTCCATATACCCGCTGGCGATGTTTATGCCCCCGGCCATGTCCACCAGATCGGTATAGCCGGTCTCGCTGGCATAGGCCCAGCGGGCGTTGGGTGCGGCGCTCCTTTCCCTCTCTGTAAGGACCCTCACCCGATCTTTTTCTTCTATCTGGGATGCCCTATCCTCGATCTCGCCGATGTAGCGATCATACCAATCCAGATATCTGTGGGTTGATTCCGGCTCTCCCAGCAGGAATCCCAGGACCGCCATCTCCTCATTCAGGCTGGCGGACCGGGATAGGTCAAATCTTAAGACCTCTATTCCCTGAGGCAGCTTATCATCGAGCATATCGGGCGCTGGAGCATTGGTGAAGGTGAGAATCAGATCGGGCTGCAATGAGATGATCCCCTCGACGTCGGGCTCCTTGGTGGTGCCCACGGAGGGAAGCTGGCTAATCCCTGGAAATAGCTCTGCTCTCTCCCCCACAGTGCTGTCCACTCCCACTGCCTTCTCCTCTCCGCCCAGGACGGCCAGGGCAATGGCCTGGCGCATGTTTAGGGGCAGGACCCTCTCTATAGGCAGCTCTAAGGTCAGGTTCTGCTGGTTTCCATCGATGAGGCTGATACTCTCTGCACTGCCTCCCATTATATCCTCTACCTGCTTGATGTCGGAAGGGTCCACTATGCCGTCCAGGTTGGCGTCGGCCAGCATGGTGGCCTCTATTGAGCCGGCG
This sequence comes from Methanothrix sp., assembly GCA_034679645.1. GTDB lineage: Archaea > Halobacteriota > Methanosarcinia > Methanotrichales > Methanotrichaceae > Methanothrix. Next base: position 16,692 of record JAXDAR010000069.1, read on the forward strand.
ATGATCTCTTTGATGAGATCCACATCCGCCTGGTCTATTCTCCCGTCCATATTGGCATTGCCGAAGATATTTAATGTCAAATCGGAGCCCGTCGCCATGCTGGTCGCGGACGCTGCGAGGGCGATCAGCAGTATTGATGCGATTCGTATTGATCTGTTCATTACATTCCTCCTAGGATGGAATTGATAATACCAAATATTTATTTCTTATTATCTTATACGAATCAAACCTGGATTCTATTGCTATATATGCACCATAATACGGCAATCCTGGTCATATGCGGCAGAGAAAAGCTGTGCAGTGGAATGGCGGGCTGGAAAAGCAATGGACTGGAAAAGGAAGCCGGATCTAGATAGGGAAATTCTCCTCCTTTATGATCAATTCCACCTCCTTTTGGCAGGCAGCCAGCTCCTCCGGTCTACCCTCTACCGCCAGCCAGATCGCACCCTCTGCTCCTCCCACCCCGCCTGCAGCCAGGATCTCCGCTTTGGCTCCGAAAAGGAGCCTTACGGCCTCGATCTCGCTGAATACCTCACCTGGCAGGGGCAGAAGCCTGGGGCCCGTGCTGCCGGCGGCGCATGCAAGTGCCGCCATATCGAGCAGATCTCCATGTATGCGCTTTTCCAGACCCACGGGAATGATCAGGCTCACCCTGCGGCCCACTGCCGCCTGCAGGGCGGCGATCGCTGTGCCCCCCTGGGGGTGGCCGATCAACACCGCCGCCTGATGACGTATGGGATCGAGAGCATTGGCCCCCTTGAGGATGATATCCCCCTCCTTCAACCGGGCGGCGACATCGAATATGGTGGTGCCCTTCTGCCAGATCCCTTTCTCTATCACCACGTCTCCGGGAAAATGGCTCTCATCAGCCAGCCGGCCCTCTGCGGTGGTCCTTCCCGGCAGAAGAGTGATCCCCCGGAAGAACCGATTCTTGGAGAAGCCCTCCTCCTGGCCCAGGGCCTTCAATATCTCCTCCGCCAGGTAGCCGTTGGTGGTGCCGGCGATGATCACCAAGGTGCGGGAGTGCATTGCTTCTTGAATGGCAGGGTGAATGGCCAGGGCTTTAGCGATGAGCCGTTTTCCTGCCGCCGGGGTGAGGACGAACTGGTACATATCCATCTGCAGAGTATCTTGACCAAGATAAATCCAGTGATGAAATCGGCATGATCTGGAAAAATAGGAGCGTCTGACTGCTCCTGCCTTCTCGGGATTGAACGGAGGGGTTTTGCTCTTTTGACCGATAGAATTAATAAGCTTAACCGCTCCGCTACCGGTTTATGGCCAGGGGCGGCTTTCCTTTACAATATCTTCCTTTACCTTTTGCCGCTCCCGGCCCTCTCCTCGTTACATCCAACCATCTGATCGGCTGGATCGACAGATCTTATGGCAATTATGAGAAGATCAATTTGTCGGATGAATCCTTGCCGGGGGAGGGAAGGCAGCCATCCAGCATCTTCAGAGAAACGTCGGCGAAACTTCTCGATAATCCATATTCTGCGAGGCTACCATCTCCGATCACCGCAACCGGTCCATCTGGATTCTCCCATCCACCTCATCCTGCTCATTCTTATGGCCGGCAGTCTCTCCTATCTGCCGGCCGCAGTATGGGCACACTACTACCCCGGCATTCTCCTCCTCCTTCCTTTTTGCCTGCACCTGGACAAAACCCATGGCCAATATCCCCGCGGGCAGGGCAAACAGTCCGATTCCCAGGATCACCACCACCGAGCCGATAAGCTTTCCCCAGGGGGTGATTGGATAGATATCGCCATACCCCACGGTGGCCAGGGTCACAATCCCCCACCACATGGCATCGGGAATGGAGGCGAAGGCCTCGGGCTGGGCAGCATGCTCCGCCTCGTACATCAGGCCGGCGGAGGTGATAAGCAGAATGATGATTATGAAGAGCATCAGGCCGATTTCATCCTTCTTCAGCCGGAGGACGTCATCGAAGGTCTGCAGGGCGCGCGAATAGTGGGCCAGCTTCAATATCCGGAAAAGGCGGAAGAGGCGCATGGCGCGAATGAACCTCAGATCGGCGAGGACGAATGGCAGATAGAAAGGTAGCACCGCGATGAGGTCCACTATAGCCAGAGGAGTGATGGCAAAGCGCAGCCTGCCCCCCTGAGGAGTCCGGTATCTTGGATCCTCGATGCAGCTCCAGATGCGCAGGATGTATTCGATGGTGAATACTCCTATGGAGAACATATTAAAGGTCTCAAAGAATGGCCCGTAGGCGGAATATAGTGATTTTACCGTCTCCATAATCACCGCTGCGACATTCAAAACCACCAGGAGCATAAGGGCGAGGTTGATCCATCTTGGCCAGCCCTGTGCATGACCACCTTCCTCCAAGATCTCATATGTCCTGCGTCTGTAGCTTTCGGCCATCCGGGCTAACCTGGTCCATCTTAATATATACGGACTTGCCTTCTTTTTAGCATGCGTGCTGCCCTCCTTCAGCAGACTGTGCTTCCCTGTCGGGAATCCGAGAACCTATCTCGTGCCCTCTCACTGGCCCGCACCGCTCTGGCAGGGGGGGCAGAGGTACTGGTCTATCCGGAACTCTTCCTGACCGGATTCTGCTACGAGCCCGGCGCGCATCAGGGGGTAAGAGGGACGGATGCATACGAGGAGCTCGATCCCTTCCGCGATATCGTCCGGGCGCACAATTGCCTGATCATCGGTTCAGTTCGTCGCGGCCGGTCAAACCTGGGCTTCTGCCTGGACCGCACCGGCCTGGATCTGCGGGCCAAGATCCATCCCTTCGGCGAGGAAAGAAAGCACTTCGACGGGGGGGATGCAATCTCCCCCATATCCACCCCCTGGGGACGGGTGGGCCTGCAGATCTGCTACGACCTGCGCTTTCCTGAGGTGGCCCGCTCTTTAGCCCTGCAGGGCGCCGACCTCCTGGTGACTGTGGCCCAGTTCCCGGCGCAGAGGCGGGAGCAGTGGCGGGCGCTCAGCCTGGCGCGGGCGATAGAGAACCAGATCCCTCACCTGGCCTGCAACTGGGCAGATGGAGGGGGATCCATGATCATCTCCGCCCGGGGCAGAGTGGTGGCCGGAGCGGAGGGAGGAGACGAGATCATATTCGGCGAGATCGATCTGGGGGAGAAGGACGATGTGCGAGGAGAGATCCCTTGCTTTGCCGACCGCCGGCCGGATTTATACTGAGGTGATGGCATGAACGCCCTGACCATAAACCTCCTGGTCTCGAAGTTCCGGGAGTATTATCTCCAGGCCACCCTGGACTCTCCTCCGGGGCTGCAGTCCAGAGAATGGGGATTTCTCTTCTTCGATGACTCAGGTATGCGCCGGCACAAGTCCTTCTTCAGCCGGGGGGAGGTGGTGGACTACGTGCGTTCCATGGTCCCCCGTCATGTCTATCACTCTGCCGCCTACTATCAGCGCCCCGGTGCACCCACCATGAAAGAGAAGCTCTGGCAGGGGGCGGACCTGATATTCGATCTGGATGCCGACCACCTGCGCGGCGCTCCCGGGAGCTATGGCGGGATGCTGGAGCAGGTCAAAGAAGAGACCGAAAAGCTCCTCACTTTTCTGTTATCCGACTTCGGTTTCCCGGAAAGTAAAATCAGCGTGGTCTTCTCCGGTGGCCGGGGCTATCACATTCATGTCCGGGACCCGAAAATCTACCGCTTCGGGGGGGATGAGCGGCGGGAGATCGTGGACTACCTCACCGGTCGGGGCCTGTCTCTGGACCGGTTCATCCATGAGGCTCCGGTGGAAGGATGGGGGCGGGAGGGAGGCAGGCGTCTCCAGGCACCGGCCCGGGATGCGCCGGGCTGGGGAAGGAGGATCAACCGCTCCATCCTCTCCTTTGTGGAAGGGCTGCGCACCCTGGACGAGCCCGGAGCGGTGGCTGTCCTCTCCCGGGTCAGGGGCATCGGTCCCAAGAAAGCTTCCAGCTTCTACCGCAGCCTGCAAGGGGAGGGAGTGATAGAGGAGATCCGCCGGGGGAACCTGGACCTCTTCCGGGGCAGCGCAGGGATCTGGAAACTTCTCTTGAAGGATAGCCTGGAGAGCGAAGGGGTGGCAGTGGGATTCAACCTCGACCGGGAACGGGGGGAGACAGACGAGCCGGTGACATCGGACGTCCGCCGGCTGATTCGCTGTCCAGGGAGCCTGCACGGCGGATCGGGGCTCAGGGTGACCCCACTGTCGATCAGCGGCCTGGAGGAGTTCGATCCCCTGCAGGATGCAGTGGTCTTCGGGGACGAACCGGTTTCTCTGGAGATCCTAAAGCCCTTCAGTACCCAGATGAAGGGGGCGGATTATAGTCTGAGGGAGGGCCCGGAGGAGCTACCGGCATACCTGGCGGTATTCCTCATGGCCAGAGGGGTGGCCCAGGCGCGGAAAAGGCACTAGAAGGGCGAAAAGACTATTATACCCTCCAAGCACTTAAGATCAGTCCGCATAAAAATTGCTGATGAGGTGGGTGTAATGGATCTGGCCAATGCGCTCCGGGAAGAGCGCAAGTCCGCGGAGCTTCAGCCTCTGGATGAGGATTTCTATCAGCAGGTTGGCGTCTATCTGACCGGCATGAGCCAGGAGCTCTCTAGTATAGAAGACCCCTTCAGCGTGGAGGCGCAAATCCTCCAGGATACCCTCAAGAGCGAGAGGGGCAGCCTGAACAAGCTCATCGACCAGAGAATCAAGAAGATCGTCCGCCGGGCGCTCCGCAATGCCCGCTCCGCATCCCGGGAAGAGGTATTCAGCGGCATGACGGCGGAGGAGACGGAGATCTACCGGCAGATGCTCTCGACCATTGCCCTGGGCCGGGAGTCCATCCTCTCCCATATGTCTCCCACCGAAAGGCCTTTAACGGGCAAAAAAGATATATCGCGGGAATACGAAGTCGTGCGGTTGCTGGATGATGTTCCTATGTTTGCGGGAGTTGACGGGAAGAACTACCTTCTCGCCAGGGACGATGTGGTCGTCCTCCCTGCCGTCCATGCCAGAAATCTGCGCAACAAAAATTTAGCTTCAGAAGTGAAGATCCAGAGATGATATGAAGTGAAGATGCCAAAGAAGCTTAACGCTTACTGTCCGTTCTGCAAGAAGCACACCGCACAGACGGTGGAGAGGGTGAGAAAAGGCCGGGCTTCCACGTTGACCCGCATTACCAGGCAGAAGCTCAGAGCTAATGGAATAGGAAATCAGGGCAAGTTCTCCAAGGTTCCTGGTGGAGACAAGCCCACGAAGAGACTGAACCTGAGATACCGCTGTGGTACCTGCAAGAAGGCCCACAACCGCCCCGGATTCAAGGCGGGCAAGTTCGATCTGGTGGAGAGCTAGATATGCCAAGCAAGTTCGTCAAGGTTAAATGCAACGACTGCGAGAATGAGCAGGTGATCTTCGCCCATGCCTCAACCGTGGTGAAATGCCTGGTATGCGGGCGCACATTGGCTGAGCCCACTGGTGGCAAGG
>JAXDAR010000070.1:0-4678 GCA_034679645.1 Methanothrix sp.
GATGTGCTATCTCGCAGCCATGAGGTGGAAGCGATCAGCTTCTCTTCACCTGGATACGCCCCAAAGCTGCTGAGGGCAACGATGAGCTGTGACCTGGCCCTGATATGGTTTGCCGGAGGCCATGCAGCGGCAACCGTCCTGCTCTCAAAGCTCCTGGGAAAAAAGAGCATAATTGTTGTTGGTGGCTTTGATGTTGCTCGCATCCCAGAGATAAATTACGGACGGTTCACCCAGAGCTGGGCAAAGAGACTTCTCACCAAGTACGCCCTTAAACACGCAGACAGAGTGCTGGTGGTCGACCCTTCGTTAAAGGATGATGCCATAAAAAATGCCGGGATCAATGGGCATAATATAGATTATCTTCCTTCTGGATTCAATTTCCATGAGTTCTATCCCCAGGGGGAAAAAGAGGCATTGGTGCTGACAGTTGCCATGGGGGAGAGCTGGGAGAGAACGCGGATCAAAGGTATTGATGTCTTTGTGGAATCAGCAAAGCACCTCCCCGGGATCAGCTTCAAGGTGGTGGGCATCGGCGGCGAGGCATTACAAAAGCTCAAAGAAATCGCCCCAGAGAATATCCAGTTCACCGGTCATGTCTCCCAGGATGAGCTGATCAGCTCCTATCAGAGGGCTGCGGTCTACTGCCAGCTATCCATGCGAGAAGGGCTGCCCAATGCCCTGTGCGAGGCTATGCTCTGCGAGTGCATCCCTGTGGGCACAGATCGCAACGGCATTCCCAGAGCCATAGGAGATAGCGGCTTTATTGTGCCCTATGGAGATCCGGAAGCGACGGCTGAGGCCATCAAAAAAGCACTGCAGGACCGGGGCGATAGAGGAAAGAAAGCCAGAGAACGGATAATCCAGCTATTTCCGGAAAAGAGAAGAGAAGAGGGTCTGTTCAGGACGATAGATGAGCTGGCTGGTGCAAAACCGGATGGAAAGCATTGAATTGCAGTTCAGTGTGGGCCGATCTTCCCATCTTTTAGGGATGCCAGCCACTCCAAATCCGTCCTCAACAGGGCACATAAGATCCCCAAAACGGCCTTTGCCTTGATGGAGGGAAGATTCTCTTCCCGGATGGCTTTTAAGAGAGACTCTCGGGCATCAGACCACCTTCCTTCCCTCAGGTAGGCTCTTCCCAGATAGTAATCGATCTCTCTGGCCTTCCGGTCCATCCGGGCAGCGAAATTGGCGTCCTCATCGACCAGAGAGGCTCTGACATCCGCGGGAAGGCCCTTAAAGAATTCTACGAAGTAGATGCCCGAGAGGACCATCGAGCTTTTCATGGCCGATGATATCTGACTGTCATGCCTCCGGTAGCAGCCCAGGACTGCATCTATGGGCAGGAAGTCCCCTATCAGGCATAGCTTTAGCCAGGTGGGACCATCCACAAAAGGAAGTCCTTCCGGCTGGCTGAATCCGCCAATGGACTGCAATGCACTCTTACGGCAGACAATGGTACAGGAATGCATGGGATTTCCGATGAGCAGTCTGGCCAATTGCTGCCTCCGGGAAAGATTCATAAAACTGCCCATGTCAGGAGGAAGAACCGCAAGGATTCTGCCCATATTGTCCACTATCTCTGCCCTTCCCCAGCTTAAGATGGCATCGCTTTTCTTCATGGCATCGATCTGGATCTTTAGCTTCTCGGAAGGCCAGCGGTCATCTCCCTCCAGAATTGCAATGTAGTCGCCCTGTGAAATCTGAAGGGCCATATTGTAGCCTTCGCCAAGCCTGTATATTCCCCTGTTTTCCTGATGAATGTATTTGATCCTATCATCTTTATATCCAGAGACGGTCTCAGCCGTCTTATCGGTGGATCCATCGTCGACAACGATTTGCTCCCAGTTGGTATAGCTCTGGGCGAGGACGCTCTCCAGGCACTCTGATATAAAATTTTCATGGTTGTATGTGGGAGTGATTATTGAAACCAGTGGATCTATAGCCATGATATATCCTGCAAATAGCTCTTTTTGCCTTAATTGGCTTGAAGATTTATCAAGTTTTCTCCATCATTTCATCATAAAATATATGGCAAGCCGGAAAACTAGCTCTTCTCTGCCAGCATGACGATATGATAGGGATTTATCCAATCCGTCCTCATCGTCTCCAATCCAGAATAATCAGCCATCTGCCTGAGCAGGTCTCTGTCGAAGACGTGATGATGTATCCGCCGGGTTTGGAAGTTGTCTGACCAATCAGAGCCCAGATCCCGGCTCAGCATATCCAGCTTTGCATCATGCAGCCTGACCACTTCCGGAAGGTGACTCATATCATCCTCCCCCGTATTTCTCTCAAAGTCATTCAGTATATGAGAGAAAGAGGTAACCGGGCGGAGGTGATCGAAGGTACACCTCTTATCAGGCACAACGATCAAGAGATATGCTCCATGCTTCAATATTCTCATCCATTCCCCCAGAGCCTTTAATGGATTGGCCATATGCTCCAGGCTGTGGCAGGACAAGAGGAAGTCGTATGACTCATCTGCGATCATGCTCAGATCAATGGCATCACAAACATATTTATGCGCGTAGCTCCTGGCAAAAGGATCTGTCAGTCGATTGAACCAGATGGTCTCACTGCTGTGATTTATGCAATCGATTTCATCCACCACATCATATACAGGGAGGGATTCGCAAAATAGCATTGAAGGTCCACCGATCTCGATTCCCTTCTTGCCTTTCAGACAATCCTCATAAATGGTCAGATCCACATATGGATGATGGTATCTATTCCATATCCGCCTTAATCTGATGCATTTAAGGCTTAAAAATCGATAGATAGAATCCATTTGCATTATGAACATATGTCTACATGATATCATGAGATATATATCTTGCCGAAACAATCTTACTGAAAGATCGTGGCGAAGAGCATTAATTGCCTTTCTTTCTTCCCGGTGCCTTTATTCCGCCAAATAGCTGCCTGGCCATCTGGATGTCAACATGGTCTATTACCCTCAATAGAAACGTCAAAATAAAATATATCGATGCGGATATTAATATCAAGAGCGGTATGGGAAGACCATCAAACATCCCGATGAAAAGAGCCATCATCAAACAGGCAAATACTATCTTGATAAAGGAGAATACCATACTTCTGGGAAGCCCATAGCCCTCTTTTGAGGCGAAGTGCAATAGGAAGAGAAATGAGAATAGCTGTGTGACCACAGTCGCACTGCTTGTTCCTATGTAGCTATACTGGGGGATCAGAACCAAATTCAAGAGTATATTAAAGGCTGCAGCCAGCATGGTCTGCTTCGCCACCACCATCTGGCGGTTGATGGAATTGAACAGATAACCAAAAGCAGAATTGATGAAGATCATCACCTCTGACCAGATCAATATCTGAAGGGCAATGGCAGAGGGCGCGAAGGCCGGGCCATAGACCAGGGAGATCAAATCCTCACCCAATACCGTTGTCCCCACTCCAATGGGAATGGCCACGATCATCAGATACTTAAAAGAGCGCTCGTACATGAATCCTAAATATTTATCTGAGGATACATAGAGCTTTGACATGATGGGATATATCGATCCCAAAAAGGTCACCGGAATGAAAGAGAGGATGATCACCATCCGGTAGGCTGCATTGTACCATCCCATGACCTCATTGGGATTCAATATCAACAGAGATATCATAACCGTATCAACATAATAATATATCCTCACAAAAACAGAGGAGAGGCCGAAAGGGATGGCCTCCTTTATCATATATTTCCAGAGGTCCAGGTCTATATCCCATCTGGGACGGGGGAGTTTTCTGCAGGCGACCAGGGAAAAATAGCCCAGCGATACAAAGCTTGATAACAGGTATACATAAGCAAAGCCATAGACATCCACCCTCGAACTGATGGCCAGGAGGGCGAAGACCAGCATTATCAAATTATATATTACAGTGCCTATGGAGATGTACTCCATTATCTCATAGGCAGAAATGACAGAGCTGATGATACCGGAAAATGAGACGATGATGAGGGAGAGCAGGATCACCATCACTATATTCATGGTGGATAATGGATAGCCCAGGGCAAAGCCTGTGGCTGCAGTGACCAGAAGGGTGATTGCTGCCAGGACGATCTTGATCAATATGGAGCTTCCAACATATATTGCCGCCTTTGACCTATCTCTGGCCACATCTCTGACGATAACCGAGGAGATTCCGATATCTGCTAAGAAGATGGTAATCGAAGCAAAGGCGATGGCGAAGGAGAGCAGGCCGTACCTTTCCGATCCCAGATAACGGGTGGTGTAAACCAGAAAGAAGAAGCTGAATACAAATCCAATGATATTAGAGGAAGCTAAAAATATAGTGTTCTTGGCTATCCTCTGGATGGTATTCACTGCAAATCACTTGAATGCTGGCAGAAACCAGTCCCACGGCCCGTTGCACCGCTCATCCTGCCGGCCATTGATTGTGGCCGGAACTATGCTCGGGTCATCCCAGGGCCGTCTCTCCTCATCCGGGCAGGAGTAATCGTAGAGCCGGTTGACGAAATATATCAGAGTGGCCTGTTCATTGCCCACCACCTTGAATCCATGCCAGTAATGCCCCGGCATCCTGACTATCTGGGGATTCTCTCCGGTGGAGATGACCTCATCCAGCTCCCGAGTGTCGTCATCGTAGGCGCAGATCTTAAGCGCGCCGCAGATCACGAGGAAATGGTCTACCTGCCCCC
>JAXDAR010000071.1:0-12931 GCA_034679645.1 Methanothrix sp.
GTAATTCGGAGGAAGAGATTTGTCCAAGAAATTAAAGGGCAAGAAGATCAGGCTTGCCAAAGCATTCAATCAGAATCGTAGGGTTCCCTCCTGGGTCATAGTCAAGACCATGAGGAAGGTAGTCGCCCATCCCAAGAGAAGACATTGGCGAAGAAGCAGTCTGGAGAGATGACCATGGCGGACACAGAGAGAGTTTACACCATACCCCTGGGTATTGTGAAGTGCGTTCCCGTTTACAGAAGGTCTAACCGGGCCATGGCCGAGATAAGGAATTACCTGGCCCGGCATATGAAGACCCCGGCAGAGGATGTGAAGATCGATCCCGGCTTGAACCAGGTGATCTGGGCAAGAGGGGATATGAAGCCACCAAGGCGGGTAAGGGTGCGGGCGGTAAAATTCGAAGACGGCGGAGTGGAAGCGGAGTTTGCCGGTGAGAGATAAGAGAATCAAGATCGCAGGCAGCAGTCTCCTGGGTGTATTCGCCCGCTGCACAGATGATTTGGTGCTGCTGCCCGGAGAGGTTGGGGCAGAAGATTTGGAGGCTCTTGAAAAAGGGCTTCATGTACAGGCGATACGCATGCCCCCCGGCATAGGCTCCGTCATAGGTTCGCTCGTAGCTGCCAACAAGAGCGGCTTTGTAGTCACTCGCCATGCCGGCGCTGAGCAGCTGAAGGTTCTTCGCGAGCATGGCCGCGTCTCCAGGATGCCAGCTAGGATCAATGCCGCAGGCAATGTTATCCTGGTCAATGACAGCGCAGCTCTGGTTCATCCCGGTCTTTCTTCCAGAGCCTGCAAGGCAGTGGAGGAGACCCTGGGAGTGCGGGTGCAGAAGGGCACCATCGGCGGCCTTAAAACTGTGGGTATGGCCGGGATTGCCACCAACAAAGGGCTTCTCGTCCACCCCCGGGTTTCTGAGGAGGAGATAGCAGTACTGGAGGACCTGTTCCAGCTGCCTGTGGACGTGGGCACAGTCAACCTCGGCTCGCCTCTGGTGGGCTCAGGTCTGCTGGCGAATAGCTTCGGCTACTTCGCAGGAGACGAGACCACCGGGCCGGAGCTGGGCCGGATTGAGGATGCATTGGATTTCCTGGCATAATAAAGGTGAAAATTCATGAGCAATTTTGAGATCAAGGGAAGATATAAGGGTGGGCTTATCGGCAAGACATGGCTTCCTTTTAGCAAGGTAGTGGAAAGCCCGAACGAGAAGAATGCCGTGAATATAGTCTACTCCCTGATGGGCAGTCAGCATGGTCTGAAAAGAGACCTAATCAAGATAGACGAGGTGAAGACAGTTGAGTAGCTCTCCTGGAAGCGAGGAGGAGATCAGAAGGCTCCTGGCCGCATATGAGCAGTATCAGGCCCAGGCGGACGGAATCTCTCATCAGCTCAGCCTGACCCAGATCGCTGCTCAGGGTCTGGAAAGGGCTCTGGGAGCAGTTGAGGCACTGGAGGTGGCGGAGGTTGATCAGGAGATCCTGGTTCCCATCGGCTCCGGATCGTTCATCCACGGCAAACTCGCCTCCAAGGAGAATGTGATATTGAATGTCGGTGGCGGGGTGAGCATAGAGAAAAGCCCTGCCGAGGCTAAAGAGATCCTGAAGCAGCGGAAGAATGAGGTTCTTGAGGGCTCGAAAAAGCTGAGCGAAGTGCTCGCCAAGATCGATCAAGAGATGCAGAAGATTCAGGGCATAATGCAGCAGTACGAAAGCCGCCTTGACAGCGGACAGGAGAGCGAAGGGTTTGTTTAATCGGTTCAAGGAGAAGCTCTCCGGCTTTAAGGAGGCCCTCTCAGCCAAGATCGCGGAGAAGGTTTCTGCATCGGGAGCAAATACAGAGCCCCATCCGGAGGAGATCGAGGCCGGGGAGAGACCGGCTCTGGAGGCACCGGCTGGCGGCAGAAAGGATTCGTCAAAAGAATCCAAAAAAGAATCTCAAAAAGGATCTCAAAAGGCTGCTTCCTCCATCTCTGCGCCAGGCTTACCCCCAACCCAGGCCTCGGGAGATTTAGAGGCCAATAACAAAAAGAGCAGATTCTCATTCTTGCAGAAGGCCAAGAGCCTGGTCTTCGAGCAGGAGATAATTCTAGAGGAGAAAGACCTGGAGGAGCCCATGTGGGCCCTGGAGATGGCCCTCATGGAGAGCGACGTCGCCCTGCCGGTGGCAGAGGAGATCGTAAGAGAGGTCAAGTCCGACCTCGTAGGAAAGAAGAAGAAGATCGGGGCGGACACCGGCCAGCTGGCGGAGGACTCTCTGCGAAACGCGCTGGTAAACCTTCTCTCCAGGAACCATCTGGATTTCGATGAGTACATCCGGACCAAGGATAAGCCGGTCAAGATCCTGTTCGTGGGTGTGAACGGCACCGGCAAGACGACCAGCATCGCCAAAGTGGCCAGGTATCTGATGGACCAGGGCTACTCCGTAGTCCTTGCCGCTGGCGACACCTTCCGGGCGGGGGCCATCGAACAATTGGAGGTTCATGGCAACAACCTGGGGCTGAAGGTGGTCAAGCACAAGACCGGCGGCGACCCGGCGGCGGTGATCTTCGATGCCATCGAGTATGCCCGTGCTCATAACAAGGATGTGGTCCTGGCGGACACGGCAGGCAGGCTGCATACCAATATCAACCTCATGGACCAGATGAGAAAGATCGTCCGGGTCACCAAACCCGATCTCCTGATATTCGTGGATGAGGCGATAGCAGGCAACGATGCCGTGGAGAGGGCACGCCTGTTCAATGAGTCGGTGCCCATCGGGGGATCTATCCTCACCAAAACGGATGCCGATGCCAAGGGCGGATCCGCCATATCCATCGCTTATGTTACCGGCAAGCCGGTGCTCTTCTTAGGAGTGGGTCAGACGTACCCCGATTTGGTGAAGTTCGAGCCGAAGTGGCTGGTGGACAGGCTTATGGGCGAGGCAGAGGCCTAGATTTTTCTAGTAATGTTAAATAATACTTATTTTTTAATGACACACCTCGATCTTCTAAGATGACCTTTCCAACTGGAAGTAGATCATAATGGCGGACCGTAGATGGCCGCAGAGCAATGTTATGAGGAGTTTCGGCTCCGGTGCCGGAGCAACTATCCTGGCCGAAGCCTTTGATCACCTCGTGCGGCCTGGAATGTATGAGTTCCTCTTTCCACTTCATGTGGTGGCGCAACTTTAATTAATGAAGCGGTCAAGGTTATAATGGGGTTAGCTTATGGCCGATAGTAAGTTGTCAGATGAAACGATAAAGAAATGCATCACTGAAAATGAAGAAGTTCAGTTGCTTATTAAAGAACTTCAAGAAAATGCGCCTCCTTTGGAAATTTTAGCAAAAGATGAGGTTGAGGAAATAGAGAGGGCAGGGAAGATCCTGGCAGCCAAAGCCGAAGCATACTACCTTGGTTATCTCAAGGGACAGCGAGTCCCCGGTGGTGAAGTAGCTGATGCTGGTGTCACAATTGTTGCCGCTACCGCTGGGTCGGCAGTGGGCACTGTAGTGGGGCAAATTGTTGGCAAGAAGATGGGTAATGAGATAAACCTCCGCGAGCAACTGATACACCCGGAGATATTCAGGTATCAAGTCAAGGAGACCAAGTGAAATACCCTCTGCCATACGGTGTCTCATTATCTCCGTTCCGCAAGCATGACGTCTCAAACTGAATCAGGTATTGAGATGCAACCATGAAGTACAAGAAAATCATTATTCAGGCCATTATAGTGGCTCTTATTACGGCCGCAGCGCTGATAATATCTAATCATTTTTTTAATTAGGGTTGAGATATGATTGAAAATACAAAAGAGACTACTGTGCCTGATCTAGATGCACTACTGGTTCGCTTTAGAACTCTTAATCATTTTACAAGGAGCTACCAAGAGGATGAACAACTCGGCCTTCTTTATATTGCGACGCATTGCCGATTGAAAGGTGGATATGCAGTCAGAGTTCTTGACGAATATAGCATATCCCTGGAGCTTTTATGCAGAACTCTGACGGAAAGCAGTGCAAAGGTCGTTGGTTTCTACTGTGATCATGAAAATATCTGGGCTATTCTGACTGCGATCCGCGTTATTAGAGAGCGAATACCTGAGGTATTATGTGTTGTAGGCGGGCCACAAGTCTCTGCCTCTCCCTGGGATAAAAGGATCTTTCAAGAATCACCTGTTGACGTAGCCGTAATTGGTGAAGGCGAACATGCATTTCTGGAAATTTTGGACTCCTTCATACGGGGATCGGGTCAATTCTCAAGTATCGCGGGGATAAATTATCGGGATGGGGAAGAAGTTATTGCAACTAATGGCAGAAAAGCTGAGGCAAATATTGACGTTCTTCCGTTTCCTGATAGGAACCTCAACTATTATGGAAAGAAGGCTAACGGCAACGAAAACATCATCACAGCGCGCGGATGTCCCGGTATGTGCGCTTTCTGTTTTGAGGGACGCCAGGTTGGAGTTCGTGCGAGGTCTGTCAATTCTGTTCTTGAAGAGGTGGAGATGCTTCTGCGTGACCGCAACATGGTCTACCTCGCAATCCTTGATGACCTGTTCACACTCAATGCAAAACGGGTAATAGAGATATGTGACGGTTTCAAGAGCCTGCAGGAAAAGTACCATGATTTTAAGTGGTTCTGTGAGGGGCGTGTCGATATAATCAGCAAGCATCCGGAGATTGCGCAAGCCATGCAAGAAGCCGGTTTAATACGTTTACAGATCGGCGTGGAGAGCGGTAATCAGAAGATCCTGGATGCATACCGGAAGGGAATCACCCTCGAACAGATAACCGAATGTGTTGATATTTGTTATGAAGCAGATATATTAAGCGTCATCGGCAATGTTATAATCGGAGGGGCATTTGAAGATAACGAGACCATTCAGAATACGATAGAGTTTGTCTGCAAACTCATGGCCCGAGCTCCTGGGTGTTATGATTTCAATACCACCATATTCACTCCTTATCCTGGAACTGCCATGTATAAACATCCCGAAGAATACGGCTTGAATATCATTGATCCCGACTGCGTGACTGGAATGGGAGATAACTATGCCTTCTCAGAGACAGAGTCTTTATCTAAATGGCAAATCTTGGATGCCCGCCACAGAGTGATGGAGGCTTTTGAGACTGTTGCGACCTCGCTTATTCCAGGTATTAGCGATGAAAGGAAGCTTCGCCATTTCCAGGCTTTTTACCTTTATGGTATCCAAACTGTGTGGTTTCAGGCAATGGCAACCCAGAACAGATTCTATAATTACTATGGCCTGCAGGTTAGCAGCGGAAAGCATACAGTCGGATCTGTGGCTGATGAAACCTTATTCAATATGAAACCAATTCGCACAATTAGTATCGGAAGCAGTGTTGACGGCCAGCTCGTTCTACCCTTCCTCGATACGCCCATCAGATTGGGTCGGTTCGGGGGAAGAATTTTTGAACTCTGTTGTGGAAAATTAACGACGGCACAGATCGTTGATAGTCTACATTCTGATCTACTCGGTAAGGCAAGCAGAGAGAAGATCCGCGAATATGTAATTACTACTCTCAGAAGACTCGACGATGAGAAACTGGTACTCATGAGCGAAACATAGTGGAGTGAGTTCATGGTAATCCATGGCTCACTGCGCCGATATTGTTATCAATACGCTTTCTACTGATGTCCCAGCTCCTCTGCCCTGGCCAGGGCAGTATCCGCCTCAGCATCCCGGTCAAGCTGCCGGAGGGCTGAGCTCTTGCAGGCCCAGGCCTCTTCCATCTCTGGATCGATTTTGATGGCTTCTTCAGATGCTGCCAGAGCCAGTTCGTATTCAGTCAGGTTGATCAATGCATTGCAGCGGTTGCACCAGGCCAGGGCAGATTGGGGGTCCATCCCGATGGCCCGGTCGTATGCTGCCACTGCCTGATCATATCTGCCCAGCTGATGGAGCACATTGCCCTTAATGATCCAGGCCCTGGCATCATCGCCATAGATCTCCGTGGATCGATTGGATGCCTCCAGCGCCTCCTTGTATTTTCCCAGGGTGTACAGGACAACCCCCCGGTTGTACCAGGCCTCCGAGTTTTGCGGCTCGATATCGATCACTCGGTCGAAGGCGATGAGGGCCTGCTCGTAGCTGCCCTGCTGGGTTAGGGCGACTCCCTTGTTGTACCAGGCGCGGGCATAATCCGGATAATCCTGAATATAGCGGTCGAACTCCGCTATGGCCTCACTATACCTGCCCTGCTGGGCCAGGTCGATCCCTTTATTGTAGCAGTTGATCTTGCCCTCATCAGCCGAAGCGGCTGGGGAGAGTTCCGGCAGCAATATCTGTATCAGAACAGCGACAGAAATCAGAATAAAGATAAATCCACCTTTGAT
Organism: Methanothrix sp.; assembly: GCA_034679645.1. GTDB lineage: Archaea > Halobacteriota > Methanosarcinia > Methanotrichales > Methanotrichaceae > Methanothrix. The sequence goes on from JAXDAR010000071.1 coordinate 6,333, forward strand.
GGTCCTTCCTCCTGATATATCCATCAGCACATCTTGAAGAAAAAGATTTTGCCGCCTTTCTATGCCACTCCTGCAACTAATGCTGGGGGAAGAGATGCCGTCTCATAATAGTCTTGTAGAGGAAGGCTAGCAGCAGTCCGGCCAGGAAGCCTCCTATATGGGCCCAGTAGGCTACCCCGCCGCCCTCCACCACCGCCCCCAAAGAGGCCACGCCGCTGAACAGCTGGATGACAAACCAGACGGAGATGAAAAGCAGCGCCGGAACTTTGGTGATGTGGTAGAAAAATCCAAAGAATATGAAGAGGCGCACAGTGCCTTGGGGTAGGAGAATCAGATATCCGGCCAGAACTCCGGCTATTGCCCCGCTTGCTCCCACATTGGGGATAGTCGACGCCGGGTCGGCGGCGATCTGGGCGGCTGATGCCGCAAGACCGCAGAGCAGATAGAAGATCAGATAGGGGACGGGTCCCAGTAGGTCCTCCACATTGTCGCCAAATACGGCCAGGAAGATCATATTGGAGAGTATATGCAACAGGCCGGCATGGACGAACATGGAGGTGAAGAATGTCGAATAAAGAGGCAGCATCTCGCTTTTGCCGCTCATGACATCGGCAGGCACCAGGCCGAAGGTATTGAAGAATGTACTCACTCCATCCGATCCCTGCGTGAACAGAATGAAAATCTCATAGAGAAAGAAAAGGATGTTTACTGCTACTATTGCTGCCGTAACCGCAGGAAAGCTTCGGCGCGGTATGATCTCCTCTGTGCCTACCGGTGCGAACATCTTCAACCTCTCAATAGCCAGTAGAGCCTGGCGGAAAGCTCATGGGACTATTTTCATTACCAGCAATATACTTATCCCAGAGCAAAAGATAAATATCTAATGGAGTCGAACCAATACCTATGGCCAATATGATCAGAACGACCCTATTGCTGGCCGGTCTGACAGGAATTTTGCTGCTGATCGGCGGCTTTCTCGGTGGAAGAGCTGGCATGCTTATAGCCCTGGTCTTCTCCGTTTTAATGAACTTTGGATCTTACTGGTACAGCGACAAGCTTGTCTTGAAGATGTACAAGGCCCGCGAGCTGAATGGAGCGGAGTCTCCGGAGCTTTTTGGCATGGTGGCAAATCTGGCCGCCAACGCTGGCCTTCCCATGCCCAGGCTTTATGTGGTTGATAATCCCATGCCCAATGCCTTTGCCACGGGCAGGGATCCCAATCACGCTGCCGTCGCCGTTACCACCGGGATCACCAGGATTCTTGACAAAGAAGAGTTGGCAGGGGTGATCTCCCATGAGCTGGCTCATGTCCGGAATCGGGACACTCTGATCAGCACCATAGCGGCTACCATCGCCGGGGTGATCACATTCATGGCCAATATGGCCCAGTGGTCGCTGATCTTCGGAGGAGGAGACGACGATGGTGCCAATCCGGTGGGAATCCTGGCCATGGCCATCCTGGCTCCCATTGCCGCCACCGTTGTCCAGCTGGCGATATCCCGGGGCAGGGAGTTTGAGGCCGATGCCGGCGGGGCGAAGATCAGCGGCAATCCCCTCTCCCTGGCCAATGCCCTGGCCAAGCTGGAGGCGGGCAACCGGGCAGTGCAGTCGGATGTGAACCCCTCCACGGCTCACATGTTCATCGTCAATCCCCTCAAAGGAAAGGCAGTGGCATCGCTCTTCTCCACTCATCCCAGCACCGAGGAGAGAATCGCCAGGCTGAGGGCGATGTGAAGTCAAACTGAGGGATGCGAAATCCGCCTCATGGAGATCTATATATCGCCCAGAGGTTTTGATAATAGGTTTTTCAGGCGGCAGGATGAGGCTTGTAGCATCCTGCTGCCTGGCAGCAACATTTTCCTTCAATTTCGGAAGTGAATTTTCTTTTAGAAAAAATGATTTATTCTGCGGAAATTGATTCTGCCCTCGGGGATGCGCTTTTCAGGGGATCCTTTGCCCTTCGGTCGCAGCTCTCGCAGATTCCCTCCAGATCAAAGCTGGATCCGATTACAGTGAAATTGGTTTTATGGGACACATTCTGCACCAATTTTTGCATTATCGGGTCCATCCAATCGGCGATACTGCCGCAGCGCAGGCAGACCAGGTGCAAATGGGGCTCAATATTCGGATCGTATCTGGTTTGGGATAAAGGCAGGTTCAGCTCACAGATCAGACCGGTCTCTTTCAGGATTTTAATTGTGGTGTAGATGGTGGCCAGGCTGACTGTGGGATGAGTCTTTTTGATTTCCTGATATGTCCTTTGCGCTGTGGGATGCTCATGATTGCGCAATATGTATCTGCTGATGGCTATTCTTTGGGGAGTAGCTCTGTAGCCACTATTACGAAATGTCTTTATGATGGTTTGGTCCAGGCTCTCGGCGCTGATCATAGTAATTATTAGCTAATAATCAATCTTAAATAAACCTATCCCCACTGTAGTGCCTGCAAAAAGGCTGATGGTCTAGGCGATGCCAAAGCCCGATCTGAGGATGGAAAAGTCCTTCGCCTTTCCCTTCGCCTGGCGTTATGTCGTCTGGCGTTACGGGATGAGGAGAATAGCACTCATTGGCAGATACCATATTGGTGATATAAAAATGATTCATACGGATCGAATATTTTCCTTCCAGGAGCTTGGAAGCGAGGACGAGCTGGCTCGCGCCATGACCGAACACACCTGGCCTGTCTGTTACAGCTTTTTTTACGGGAAGCTGCTCTATCTCAGCGATGGTAATTCAGAGGACAATCCGGAGTATGCAGCGGTGACCATCGACAGCACTGGAGGGCATCACGGCGTCACCGGGCGGGAGGTGGGCAGGATCAAAACTCGCGGCCTATCTCCTGATAAGGTGCATGAGTTCATCCAAAATATGAGTCAGGGGCGCCACACCAGCGAGATACCGGTCCAGGCTCAGGTGGAGCCCAAGTGGCACCATAGCTGCAAGTTCTGCCAGATGGATGAGGATTGAAAAGCTAAACGGATAGATCTGGAGAATCAATATATATCTTAGAGTCGAGGTATTAAGTATGTGCGTTTCAGATAAACCCAACCCCTCGAGGGGATTTGAGCAAAGGGATCTCCATCACATGGAGCATCATATGGGGCCTCACATGGGCCATCACATGGGCCATCATATGGGTGAGAAAAGCAGCTTCCCATTGATCGGAGACAAGTTCCCTTCCCTGGAGGTCAAGACCACCCATGGCATGATGAAGATGCCTGACGCATTTGCCGGAAAGTGGTTTGTCCTTTTCAGCCATCCAGGGGACTTCACCCCCGTCTGCACCACCGAGTTTGTGGCTTTTCAGAAGATGAGAGGCGACTTCGATAAGCTGAACTGCGAACTGATGGGCTTATCGGTGGATCAGGTCTTCGCTCATATGAAGTGGACCCAGTGGATCAAAGAGAAGCTGAATACGGAGATCACATTTCCCATAATCGCCGACGACCTGGGGAAGGTGGCCATGAGGCTGGGGATGATCCATCCCGGCAAGGGGGCCAATACGGTGCGGGCGGTATTCATCGTCGATCCCGAGGCCACAATTCGCCTGATTCTCTTCTATCCACAGGAGATCGGAAGGAATATGAATGAGATCATCCGGGCTCTGAAAGCACTGCAGGTTGCGGACAAGAACAAGGTGGCCCTTCCCGCCAACTGGCCCAACAACGATTTCCTTGGCGACCAGGTCATAGTCCCCCCGCCGGCAGATGAGAAGACTGCTGCTACCAGAAAGACCAGCCCAGAGATGGTTTGCGAAGACTGGTGGTTCTGCCACAAGAAGCTGTGAGCTGCAAGAATAATGATTGAAGCATGATTGAATTGAATAATCAAGGTGATTGACATGGCTGATAAGAAAAAGTATGCCCTCCCCGAATTGCCCTATGCCGGTAATGCCCTGGAGCCCCATATCACCGAGGCCCAGCTGGTGCTGCATCATGACAAACATCATGCCGCCTATGTGAATGGCGCCAACGCCATTCTGGATAGGCTGGAGAAAGCACGGGAATCCGGATCGGATATCGATATGAAGGCCACACTGAAAGAGCTCTCCTTCCAGGCCGGGGGCCATGTGCTGCACAGCCTGTTCTGGGCGAACCTCGCTGCTGCCTCCAAAGCGAAGAAAGAGCCTGAGGGTGTTTTGGCCGAGGTCCTGAAAAAGGAGTTCGGATCCTTCGAGCGCTTCAAGAAGGAGTTCACCACTGCTGCTGTGAGCACAGAGGGCTCCGGATGGGCGGCCTTATCCTGGTGCGCCATGACCGGCAGGCCGATCATTATGCAGATCGAGAAGCATAATGTGAACGTCTATCCCATGTTTCGCATCCTCATGGTCCTGGACGTCTGGGAGCATGCCTACTACTTGGACTACAAGAACGAGAGAGCCAAGTTTGTGGAGGCCTTCTGGAATATTGTGAACTGGGATGAAGTAAACCGGAGGCTGGAGGCAGCAATCAAATAATCACCTCCTTATACCTTTTTTTCCGAGTCACAGAAAGCCTTGCAGCTCCTCAATGCTAATATCGGCATCTCGCAGGATTGCATTAATAATGACTCCCTTTTATCCGAGAAGGTTCCCGGCCATGAGCTCGGATAATCACAGCTCCGCTGCCACCAGGGAGGCGGTGATTGTCTCTCTTCCAACAAAGAGGCTGAGTACCACCCTTGCCTGGTGATCGAGGCGGTGCAGTTCCTCAGGCTCAGCATCCTGCCCCTCAACTGCGCATTTTTCCGCATTGAGCCGGACGGCCTCAAAGACCGCGGCCAGGGCGGAGATGAAGTATTCCAGCCAGGGCGTGAGATCGGCCTAAATCAGATGCAAGAAAAGGTTATCCACAAAACCTGGATACTTGATGCCATGCTGTGACACCTTTCCCTGACCGATCATGATCGCCGCGATTCTCTCCACCTGATCATTCAACAAAGCCCTTAAGACGAAGGAGGGCATTAGCACATTCATGGAGACGGTTGAAGAGAGGGCAAAAATGCAGCTTCTGGCCATTGAGATGGCCTACAATATCAAGATCCTGAACAAAGAGGAGGTCGCCCGGACCATTGCCGCCAGCGCCAGGGATAAGTCAGATGTCCTAATAGCATGTTCGTCCATCAGCACCTGGATTGCCAGGAGCGGCATATCCGGGGAGACTGTGCTTCCCATGGATGTGGTGGCTCAATCCATCCCGGCAGGCAAGCGATAGATTTGAACACAAAATCCGCCTGGAGCGGAAAATGACATCGATAGACGTTGACGGCAGGAGCATCGAGGCGCCCTCCGGCTCCTCGGTCAAAGAGGCTCTGGAGAGGCTCGGATATAACATCACAATGCATCCAACCGACAAAGGGCTGTTCATGCCCTGTCAGGTGGGGGGGTGCTGGGCCTGTGCCCTGGAGATAGACGGAGAGATGAGGCCGGCTTGCACGACACCAGTCCAACAGGGGATGAGGATACGCACCCGCTCCTATGGGACGCCCCGCCGGATGGTCTCGGGCTTCATGGGCCACAAAGCGGGAGGAGTGGGCACTCCCTGGTGGCTGGAGAGCGGTCTGGGCTTCCTGGAGGCGGTCTGCTTCACCTCCGGCTGCAACCTCTGCTGCCCCCAGTGCCAGAATTGGCGGTTCGCCTATACGGACACCGGCGAGGCCCTCACCCCCGAGGAAGCAGCGGAGAGGATGATCCAGACAAAAAGGGAGTGCAATGTGGAGCGCATAGCCATCTCCGGCGGGGAATGCACCCTCAACCGCCCATGGCTGGTCTCTTTCATCAAGCTTCTGAAGGAGCAAAATCCGATCGCCCGCATCCATGTGGACACCAACGGCTCGATTTTGACCGCGGACTATATCGATGAGCTGGTGGATGCGGGGATGACCGACATCGGCATCGATCTGAAAGCCCTGAATCTCTCCACCTTCATGGAGATAACCGGCCTGGTGGATGAGGGCTTGGCGGCCAAATACATGCAGACCGCCTGGGAGGCGGTGAAGCATCTGCACGACCGCCATCCCCAGGTCTTCCTGGGCATCGGCATTCCATTCAATGAAGCACTGATCAGCATCGCAGAGGTTCAGGAGATGGCGGAGAGGATCGTGGGAATAGATCCCTGGATTCAGGTCTGTATCCTCGACTACCGGCCGGAGTTCAGGAGGCCGGATCTGGTCCGCCCCAGCCACTGGCAGATGCTGGAGATCCACTATATTCTCAGGGACTGCGGTCTGCAGTCGGTCGTCTGCCAGACAGAGCGGGGAAAGATCGGGCCAGCGGGAAGGCTCCTGGGCTGATTCGAAGACCAAGAGAATTATCTGGCTGGGAGCATATCTCAAAAAAAATTTTCAGAGCTGATCTGCCACCTGAAAGGCTGCTCTCTAGGTGGTGCAGGAGGGGGCAAGATTTATGGCGCATGAAGCCCTATCCGGGCTGGGCGACTGGCTGGCTTTGGGGCAGCTGGCTGCGCTTGAGGGTGCAGCATTGTCTCCTCGTGCACAGGGTCCGGCACACTTCTCCATGCATCCGGTCTGGGCGCAGGATGTGTTGTTGGGGCAGATGCATGCCGATGGATCCTTAGCACCGCTGGCGCAGGGTCCGGCACATTTCTCCATGCATCCGGTCTG
>JAXDAR010000072.1:0-2902 GCA_034679645.1 Methanothrix sp.
GATAATGGTCAGCGGAATCGCCATGATCACCACGGGAATTGCCGCCTTGCTCACGCAGGGCCTGGCTGCGGGACTGCTGCAGATCATCATCGGCTTTGCCATATGGTACTACTTCTTCAAGATGTACTACAAGCTGGTGAAGAGGGATGCATCCGCGGTTGTCGGAACAGGATTATTGCCGCCAACGGTGCAGTGAGGTGTTCTAAAATGGGATTTGTTAGAGTTTCACCGGAACTGGGCCTGATCTTCGACCCCATGAAAGGGGTGGTCTCGGAGCAAAGGGCGGACGTGGTCTTGTTCACCTTCGACCCAGTTTATGAGAGAATAGAAAAGATGGACAAAGTGGCTGACGACCTCGTGAATCAGCTAGTGCCGGACAATGAGCTCCTGTCGTCTTACGCCAGAAGAGGAAAGGCATCGTACATAGCGGGCCTATACACCAACATCTGGGTAGGATTCATCATCGGACTGGTGCTGTCCTTCGTGCTGCTGCTGTCTATGGCGTTCACCAATCCGGCCACATTTGAGATCGTCAAGAAAGCTCTCGGAGGTGCTTAGAGATGGTGCTTAAAAAGAAGCCTTCGGATCCCTGGCCGACGATCACAGGCGAGTATGAGGTGGGCAATCCAGAGAGCCCGGTAGCAGTATGCACCTGCGGATCGCACCTTCACAATGCCGATCTGATCAAGGCAGGAGCAGCCCTGGCCGGGCCCTGCAAGACCGAGAACATCGGCATAGAGAAGATGGTGGCCAATGTCATCGCAAATCCCAATATCAGATTTGTCCTGGTCACGGGAATGGAGGTCAAGGGGCACATCACAGGGCAGGCGGTCGAGGCCTTCACCCAGAGCGGAATCGACAAGGAAGGCAGGATCATCGGAGCTAAGGGAGCCATTCCCTTCATCCAGAACCTGACCCCTGAGGCCATTGAGCGCTGGAAGGAGCAGGTCGAAGCGGTCATGATGCTGAACACCGAGGACATTGGAGCAATCACCAGCAAGGTCAAGGAGCTGGCCAGCAAAGACCCCGGTGCTCTTGATGTCGAGCCCATGGCCATCGAGATCAAAGAGGGTGGAGAAGAAGAAGAGGCAGGCGGCCTCAAGCCCATGGCGGCTGAGATGGTGGAGGTAAGAGGGAGGATGCGCGGCATAGACACCGCCGTGACCAACGTCGGCCTCCTCAACAAGCTCCAGGCGGGCATATATGTCGGCAAGATCGAGGGCATTGCCCTGGGCATGACCGTGGTCTTGGTCCTCTTCGGATTGATTCTCAGAGTGGCAGGAGGAGTGTAAAATGGCAGAAGAGATTGCATATGGCCAGGGAATACCCACTGTGCTAGAGCCAAATATGCCTATGATCGACGCAATAGTGGAGGATGTCCGGTACAAGGGCCAGCTTCTGGCCAGGGAGACCAAGCTCAGCTCTGGCGTTATGTCCACGGTCTCCGTAGGATTTGCCATCGGCTTTGTCCTCGCTATTGTGATGATGCTTGGGCCTTTTGCCTTTATGGGAGGGATTTGAACCATGCCAGAACATATGCCAGAAGATACCAAGCCGGTAGTACCCGTTGCTGTGGTCGATCCTGATCAGCTCAGAGATGTGATGGCAAGGCTGGAGAAGATAGAGGAGAAGGTGGAATTCTACTCCTCAGAGAAGTACATGAGAGCCGGCAAATCCATCGGCAGAGATCTAGGCATGGCCTATGGTATCTGCGCAGGATTGATCCTGGTCTTAGCATACGTACTGTTCGTTTACGCAGGCAATTGGACGGCGGTGATTTGAATGTTCAGATTTGATAGAAAGCAAGAAGTCTTCGATTTCGGTAAATTCAAGTTAGGGGGCCAGCCTGGCGAGTACCCCACATGCTGCATTGGCACCATGTTCTACGCCAGACACAAGATAGTCTCTGACCCGGAGCACGGTGTCTTTGACGTAGCAGCCGCAGAGCGGCTCTGGAATACACAGGTAGAGATGAGCGAGGTTACTGGAAACAGCTGCATGAACCAGATCGTGGCCGAGAGCAATGAGGCCCTGGCCAAAGAGATAGACTGGTTCGTGGGCATATCCGACTATCCCTTCCTCATCGATTCCTCTGCCCCAGAGGTGCGGGCTTTCGGCGTCAAGCATGCCACTGAGATCGGAGTGGCTGACAGGGCCATCCATAACTCCATCAATGCCTCCATCACCCCCGAGGAGCTGGCAGCAGTCAAAGAGAGCGATCTGGACTCAGCGATCGTGCTCATCTTCAATGCCATTGAGAAGGGGACCAAGGGCAAAATGGAAATGATGAACAAGGCAGCAGGCGGCGCTCAGAAGCCTCTGATGGATTACGCAAAAGAGTGCGGCATCACCAGGCCTCTCATCGACACCGCAGCCATGCCCCTGGGAGCTGGATCCGGTGCAACCTACCGTGCCTGCATCGCAGTCAAGGCTATGTACGGCCTGCCGGTGGGCGGAGGATTCCACAACGGCGCTTCTGCCTGGGACTGGATGAAGAAGTGGAAAAAGCAGCATAAGGAGGCTTTTGCTCCTGTCGATATCGGCTCGAACCTGGTGGCCGGAATCGTCGGTGCTGACTACTACCTCTACGGGCCCATTGAGAACGCCCCCATGATCTTCCCCGCTGCGGCAATGGTGGATATCATGAAGGCAGAGTCCGCCCAGGAGCTGGGACTGGAAGTTCTGGCAGAGAAGCATCCACTGAAGACGACTCTCTAGGTCGCCTTCTCCTTTTCTTTTTTTTGAGGGGATTTATGCCCCGGGTTGTGGTAAAAGCCATATTTGGCAATATACGATTCAAGTGCCAGAGGTGCGGCTCATGCTGCCACCATAACAGGCCTCTGGAGTTTGATGATCTCATCCCTGCAGAGCAGATAGAGGATTTTTGGAGAAGCTCCAACCT
>JAXDAR010000073.1:0-7769 GCA_034679645.1 Methanothrix sp.
AACTCCGTATCTGCTAACGGCAAAAGGATTTGTGGTGACATCTATCCTGGCAAATGCGATCTTTCCCTTGAACTCATCGGCATATTTCTCAAAATAGGGCATCATGGCAATGCAATGGGGGCAGGTGGGACTAAAAAACATCACCACAATCGGTTTTCCTTCTTTCTCAACCACCATCTCCCAGTTCAGATCATCCAGCTCAATTACCGATCTTCCGCTCATACAAATTACTTTATGATCTCTTGGCATTTATCACTTGCCAGATGAGACCATCCGTCTTCGCATCTGTGAAATTCAATTGCAGGCAGCACTCTCATTTGGCCGCACCCGATAGGCCATCCGGATCATCACCAGACTGGCTGCGCAGAGCACTACAAAGGCGGCCAGGACATGCTTCATGCCTGTCAGGAATGCGGGATAGCTATCAGAGATTACGTCCATACCCCCGAGATAGATGGCAAATCCAATGCTGACCATTGACATGCTGGTGGAGTTGCCAATGAGCCGCATGGTCTCTGCCAGGCTGGACCCCATAGCGTATCGGTCCTTTGATATGGATCCTAGAATTATTTTCATCAATGGCGGGTAGAAGAATGCCCCTCCCGCAGAGACCGCAACCATCTCCATCAATGCTAGCAGAATGGGAGTATCGGAGGAGATAAAAGTCATGGGCAACAGGCCGGCTAAAGATATGACCACTCCCATCGAAGCCAGGGAATAGAGATTCATCCGGTCTGAGAGGCGGCCGGCATAAACGGTCAAAGTGGCGGTGGTGAGTGTGGAAGCAAGAAGGATGATTCCTGCCGACATGGCATCCAGTCCTTTGATGTATTGAAGATAAAGGCTGAACAGGAAGATGGCTGCCAGGTTGGATGTGGTATATATCAAAATGGCGGCATTGGAGAGAGAAAAGCAGCGATTTCTTCGAAAGAGTCCCATATCGATCACAGGATAACTCACTTTGGCATGGCGAAATAAATAGAGAGAGAACACCGCTATTCCAGAGAGGATGAGAAGGCCTCCTCTAAGAGAGGGGAGCTCTGTCAGTCCCCTGATGAGAAGAAATAGCAGCAATGCGATCAACGCTGATCCGATGAGGTCGAAGCTCTGTCCTTTGGACAATGCACATTCACCAGGGAGCTTAAAGCGTATCAATCCGGCTACGAAGAGACTTATGGGAAGGGTCAATAGGAAGATAAACCTCCAGTTCAGATAATAGGTTAAGATTCCTCCCAGTAAAAATCCCAGGGCAAAGCCGGTGATATTGGAGGCGATATTAATGCCCAGAGCCGCTCCCCGTTCCTTTTCGGAGAGAGATAGACTCAGGAGAGCAAAAGAGGTGCCAAAAATCATAGCTGCACCAAGACCGGTCATAAAGCGAGCCATGATCAGCGCAGGAGCTGAGGGTGCCAGAGCTGCTACTAGAGCAGATATAAAGTAGATTCCAATGCCTGTGGAAAATATCCTCTTTACCCCGAAAATATCTGCCAGTCGTCCGAATGGTATCAGAAACATGGATGCCGCCAGAAAGAAGACTGTAGCCAGCCAGCTCATGGCAACGGCATCCATTTTGAACTCAATTCCAATGGTAGGAATAGCTACGGTCAGGGCGGATACCATGAATGGAGCCAGGAACGAGCCGCCTGCAGAGATCATCAGAAGATGCCTTTTAGCAGAAGATGAGGCCATGTCCGATCACATCAATGTTAACCCCCCTGAAAATATATCTTTGCTTTCGTTAGATAGATAAGCGATCAGCGAGTAATGTAGATGGGAATTGGCATAGGAATCTGCAATGAGGGCATCATTATCTCAATTGCAGCTGATCGATTCTGATATTATGGAGGTGTCAAAAATATGATATATCCTCATCCACCGGGCGAAGGCATAGTGAAGTGGATCTCCACCCAATGGCTGGCTGATCACATCGAGGACGATGACCTGAAGATCCTGGACGTTCAACCCAATATCCATGATTACATTATGGGCCATATACCCCATGCAGTCTACATGAATGAAGGCATCCTCAGGTCTGCCCGGGAGAACCTGCCGGCGATGTATGTCCCGCCTGAGAGCTTGAAGCCTATTCTGGATCAAGTGGGGGTGGATTCAGATATGCCCACGGTAATTTACTCTGGCGCCGGACGCTACAGTCGCTGCACTGCCGGCATTGGCGATGGCCTGGAGCAGCCCATGATGGCCTATTCTCTCGCCCGGTTCGGCCACAAGAAGCTGTATATCCTGGATGGAGGCATTGAGAAGTGGTTAGCAGACGGCCATAAGCTGACCAAGGTCTATCCCGAATGCATCGAATCCGATTTCACAGTGAACGTCCAGAGGGACTACTTTGTCACTTACGATCAATTCCTGTCAATGAAGGACAATGACGATGTCCTGGTTCTCGACGCCCGTCCTGCGGAGATCTATGCTCAAGGAGGCCTCTGGCCGAAGCTGGGGCATATTCCAGGCGCTCTAAGCCTCCCCTGGAGGAGCCTGGTGACCCCGGACAACAGCCGCCTTTTGAAGATCAAGGAGGAGTTGGAGGAGATCGTAGGAAGGTTCGACATCCGCCCGAAGAAGACCCTGGTCATATACTGCGGGACGGGGCGGGAGGCAACCAATGAGTTCATCATCCTGAAGTGGTACTTCGGCCACGACAAGGTAAAGATCTTTGAGGGATCGTTTACCGAATGGACGGCCCATGCGGAGAATCCCACTGTGACCGGCACCGAGCCACACTAAAACAAAGGCCGATCCGGCCCGGGGATCATCGGCATATTCATCCAGGGATGGCATCATCCGATGGCATGGATATCAAAGCCGCAGGAGAGCAGTTGGTTCATGATGTCCTCCAAGGTGCGGTGCCAGTAGACGGTGGGCTCCATGCCGGATCTCGATCCCCCGGGGCAGAGAAACGGGCCCCGCCGGAAGTAGTGGTCGACCTTTCTGTACAGCCCCCTTTCGAAACATTCATATAGAAGTTTAAACACCGAATATCACGCTTTGACCCAATGCAACGGAGGAGATTAAATGGCAGCAGGACAACTGGGCGGACAGCCCATAATTATTCTCAAAGAAGGCAGCCAGAGAACGGCTGGTCGTGAGGCACAGAAGTCGAATATCATGGCCGCCAAGGCAGTCGCCGGCGCTGTAAGAACCACCCTGGGACCCAAGGGCATGGACAAGATGATGGTCGACAACCTGGGAGATGTGGTAATAACCAATGACGGTGTCACTATCCTAAAAGAGATGGACATCGAGCACCCAGCGGCCAAGATGATGGTGGAGATCGCCAAGACCCAGGATGCTGAGGTCGGAGACGGCACAACCACCGCCGTGGTCTTAGCCGGGGAGCTTCTCAAGCAGGCGGAAGGTCTGCTGGACCAGGAGATCCACCCCACAGTCATCGCCGCTGGATACAGGGCGGCAGCAGACAAATCCATGGAGATACTGAAGACCATCGCCGTCAACGTCTCAGTCAATGACGCCGAGTTTCTGAAGAAGATCGCCGTCACCTCCATGACCGGCAAGGGCTCGGGAACGGCGAGAGAGGAGCTTGCCGCACTGGCCGTGGAAGCAGTGAAGGCAGTGGTGGACGAGGACGGATCTGTGGACACCGATAACATCACCGTGGAGAAGAAGGTTGGTGGAGGCATAACCGACTCCGAGCTGGTGCATGGCATGGTCATCGATAAGGACCGGCTCCACCCCAACATGCCGAAGAAGGTGAACGGGGCCAGGATCGCCCTGCTCAATGCCGCTATAGAGATCGAGAAGACCGAGGTCGATGCCAAGATAGAGATCACATCGCCCGACCAGCTGCAGGCCTTCCTGGACCAGGAGGAGAGCATGCTCAAGGGCATGGTGGATGATATCATCAAGACCGGGGCTAATGTCGTTTTCTGCCAGAAGGGTATCGACGACCTGGCACAGCACTTCCTGGCCAAAGAGGGAATCTACACTGTACGCCGGGTGAAGAAGAGCGACATGGAGAAGCTGGCCCGCGCCACCGGTGGCAGGGTTGTCACCAGCATCCACGACCTGACGGAGAAGGACCTGGGGAAAGCAGGCCTGGTGGAAGAGAGAAAGATAGGCGACGAGAAGATGACCTTCGTCGAGGAATGCGAGAACCCCAAGTCGGTCTCCATCATCCTGAGAGGCGGAACCGAGCATGTGGTGGATGAGCTGAACCGGGCGATGGAAGACGCCCTGCGGGTAGTGGCAGTGGTGGTAGAGGACAAGATGCTCGTCCCCGGCGGCGGTGCCCCGGAGGTAGAACTTGCCCTTCGCCTCAGGGAGTATGCCGCAACTGTCGGAGGCAGAGAGCAGCTGGCCATTGAGGCCTTCGCCGACTCCATGGAGGTCATACCCAAGACCCTGGCCGAGAACGCTGGTCTTGACCAGATAGATTCCCTGGTAGCCCTGCGCAGCCAGCATGAGAAGGGCATCAAAAGCTCCGGACTGGACATGGATACCGGGGTGCCGGTGGATATGATGAAGCTGGGCGTGATCGAACCCCTGCGGGTCAAGACCCAGGCCATCAACTCCGCGGCTGAGGCGGCGGTCATGATCCTCAGGATCGATGATGTCATCGCCTCCAAATCAGGCGGACCGGCAGGCGGACCGGGCGGCATGCCCGGCGGAATGGGCGGAGAGGACTTCGAATAGACCTCCCCTATCACCTCTTTTTTTCATTCCCGGACGGAAAAGCAAAAGTGTTATCTTCTTGCCGAACTCATCTATTGCGATGGAACGCAAGCTGCTGATGAAAGGCAAGGTCAAAGAGGCATACGACCTCGGCGACCGACTGGAGTTTCAGTTCACAGACAACATCTCCGTCTTCGATAAGATAATTCCAAGCACCATTCCCTTCAAGGGCGAGACCCTCAGCCGGGAGGGTGTCTACTGGTTTGATAGGGCGAGCAGGATGGGAATCAAGACCCATTTTCTGCAGTATCTGCCCCCATCGGGAATGCTCTGCAAAAAGGTGGAGATAATACCCACCTCTAAAATCACCCCCCAATCGAGAAACTACCTCATCCCCCTGGAATGGATCTGCCGCTGGTATGTGGCCGGCTCTCTTTTAGACCGGGTGAGATCGGGGGAGATAAGCGCCTCCGATCTGGGCTTCTCCTCCGGGCATACCGTCCAACCGGGCGAACCGCTGCCAGATCCCTTCCTGGAGGTTTCCACCAAGCTGGAGAAGACCGACCGGCTGCTAAAAAAGGAAGAGGCTCTGGCGATATCAGGCCTTTCTCCCCAGGAGTACGAGCAGGCGCGGGAGGTCGTTCTCAAGATAGATGAGGATATCAATCGCAGCGTTGCCGGCCGGGGCCTGATCCATGCGGACGGCAAAAAGGAGCTGGCTTTCGATGCCGATCGACAGATAATGATTGTCGATGTCTACGGAACAGCAGACGAGGACCGGTTTTGGGATAGGAAACGCTATGAGGAAGGAGAGCTGGTGGACCTATCCAAGGAGTATGTGCGCCAGTACTACCGCCAGACCGGCTACAAAGACCGCCTCTATCAGGCCAGAGAAAAGGGGATTGCAGAGCCTGATATACCCGCCCTTCCGGATGACGTGGTCGGTGAGACCAGCCGGATCTATATCAAGCTGTTTGAGATGATCACAGGAGAAAAGTTCAAGGCCATAAGATGAGATCTGATTCGTAAGATGAGATCAAATTTGTAGGAATTTATCCAAGAGATGATGATATGAAGAGAATGCTGATGATAATTCTGATATTGGCTGCTCTGGCTATATCCGGTTGCACGGAGAGTCAGGATAAGCCGGAAAAGAGCATAGAAGAGCTCAAGGTTCTCTCCCTTTCTGCAGCAGATAACCTTACCACCTACAGCCTGCAGAGCACAATGTCCCGCATAAGGACGCTCAATGCCATTGGGGAAAACGCCACCGCAGAGAATGCAACCACAATCACAGAGAGCGCTGAAACCACGGCTATTGTGAGCCTGGCCGATCAGCAGGCCCATGCCAAGGGATCGACCACCATCGACGCTGAGCAGCCTGGATTGGATAAGAACACCACCACCACCGAAGCAGATGTCTACCAAATGGGCAACTCGACATACATAATGGATGAGAGCGGCAACTGGACCCACCTGCAGGATCCAAGAACTGCAGAGGAGATCTGGGGAGAGGGCAAGAATAACCAGGTAAAGGCCATGGCCGAGACCTTCAATCTCTCCCAGGTGGAGATGGCGGGCTCAGAGAGTATCGATGGCACAGATGCTTATAAGCTGCGGATTATAACTGGGGAATCCGATAATGTGGCTCTTTACAATACCGCTTTCAGCCTGGCCGCAAATCTGGTCTCCTATCCCATGCTCATGCCACAGGTGAATAGAGATGAGCTTAATGAGACCGGTAAGATTGAGAAGACCATCTGGATCTCCAAGAGCACCTATCTCCCGGTTAAGTACCACAGCCTGATGAGCTTTACTATGACTCCATCGATCGTTGGCGGTCTGGATATCAATACCAGCCAGATGACCATGTTCAACGAATCGATTGAGATGGGAGCGGTCGATGTCACCATAGAGGCGAGCGACATATACTACGACTTCGATAAGCAGGTGACCATCGCCCCGCCTGCGGAAGCCCTTGAGGCCATTGTAATCCGGCCGGTGCAGATCCAGACGGATGACAGCTCGCAGGAGTAAAAAGAGCAGTATCAGTACCATCCAGAACATGCGGGATCCATTGCAGCGGCTTTTCCTCAGGGAGAAGCCGTCTTTAGCCCTCCTGGCATTGAGGGAGATGGAGCCGGTTTATGCCGCGCAGATTGCCAAGCATATAGACTCCACCTTCCCCCATACCACCACTATCCTGGGCGAGCTGGAGGAGCATGGCCTGATAACCTCCCGGCCAGAGGGACGGATCAGATACCTGGAGCTTACCGACCGGGGAAGACAGGTGGCCGCAGCCTTGAAGGAGTTGTCCGAGCTATTGCATGGGCCGGATGCTATGATGCTGAGGTTAGAGAGACTGGAAGAGATGGTTTCTGCTGCCAGAGGTCCAGAGGCGCATCTGATCCTCGGCCCTCTGCGCAGAGATCTGGCTAAGCTGAAGACAATTGAAGACTCCAGGCTGCGTGAGAGGGCAGAAGATCTCGACCGCAGGATTGCCGCTTTGCTGCGGCATTGATTAATGATTTTACTTACGAAAGATTTATCAGTATCTAAATCAGAGTACTGTCCAATATTTTTTAAGAGGCAAGGATATGGCACGCCGAACCAGGCTGGAGGTGCTGGGCAGCATTCTGGAAATCTGCGGAAAGGACGGAGCGAGCAAGACGCGAATAGTCTACCAGATCAACCTTAACTTCAAGAACGCTGGCTCCTATCTCAAATGGCTGACCGAGAAGGAATTCCTGGAAAAGGTTGATCGGCTATACAAGATCACCCCCGCGGGCGAAGAGATGCTGGAGAACCTCAATCAGATCAATTCCATTCTCGATCTGGGTGAGGCTATGTCTGGAGAGGAGAGCTCGGACTGACTCAAGGAGGCTGATATGCCCGGAATGGCAAAAATCACCGTCAAGAGGAGAAGAACTTAAGATTCAAAATTAAAAAAAAGAGAAGAAAGGATTGAGGTCCTTTCTGCTCTTACGAGCATCCCAACCGTATCTTGGCAATTCCCTGATACCTGGCGTTGCAGACCCCATTGGTTGCGGTGTACTTGAACTGTATATAGAGTCCAGAATAGATGGCTGTGGCTTCAGTCGGATCGTAGATAAAAGATCCAT
>JAXDAR010000074.1:0-4326 GCA_034679645.1 Methanothrix sp.
AGGCAGCTGTCATTCGATGACCTCATGCACTATCAGAAGGTGGTTGTAGCTTTGAAGGAGACGGCGCGGCTGATGGAAGAGATCGACCGGGCCATACCGGGCTGGCCGATCGAGTAAGGACCATCGCATCTCCTGCTCTGCGACACAAATGAATCAGATAGTTCTCACCATCTATTGGCTAGCTGTCTCGCCTTAACCATGGCCGAATTGGATTCCGCTATTCTGCCCACAGCCCTCAAGACTTCTCCCTTGTTCTCCCAGGCCAGATCGCTTTCAGCGTCGATTTCAATGGCCTTTTCAAAGCACACCAAGGCCTCTTCATATCGGCCAGCCATGCCTAGGGCAGCGCCTTTGGCATTCCAGGCAGTCACTGAGGCGGGATCAGCAGCAATGGCTTCATCAAAGAATTTTATAGCCTCATCATATTTGCTCAGGTTGAGAAGATCATTCCCTTTGAGAAACAGTGAATATGCTCGAGATCGATTGATGGCAAGGGCCTCATAAGCGCTTATGTTTTCAAACTCGGCTCTGCACAATCTCACAGATTCGGCAACTGAAGACCAGTGGTCTCCTCTCACCGCCCTGAACTCGCATGGCTTTCCTATAGACCTCGCGTTCTTGGCAAAGTAATCACTGAACTCCAATAACGATCCTTCTCCCTGGTCACCCACATATAGGAACAATGGTGTAATGATGCTATCTGTATAATATACAGCGGATCTGAGTTCGAACTCCTTTCTGTTTGTAGGATCAAATGGATTCGGATATCCACCGTTTATGATGAGATCCTCTGTGGTGGGCGTGCCTCCAAATGAGGCCATAGCCCTGTATCTGGAGGGCATCATGGACGCGAGAATGGAAAGAGTTCCCCCAACGCTATGGCCGCAGAGAAATATCCTCGTGCTATCCACATAAGAGACATTAGCAAGATAATTTGCTGCGGCTAGAAGATCGTCTACCTCGCCATAGAAATATTCGAAGTTGCCGGGATTGCCATTTTCTCCCCTTAACATGGGCATCATCAAAATATAACCATGATCGATAAAATCCTGCCCATATTTCAAGTCAGATCCTCCAAAAGAGAAACCTCCATGAGCGAACACCACCGCAGGATGCTTATCATCATCAGCAGGTTTGTCCAGCAGCCATGCCTTGAGTTTCAGATCTCCCGAATCGTAGAATACCTCTTTTATTCCCGCAGGAGGCACTTCAGTTTCGTATTCCTGGGGTGCAGGAATACGATTGATCAGATTTGTCTCAAAGCCGCACCTCTCCTCATAAAATCGGCTCGTGATCTGTT
The DNA here is from genome assembly GCA_034679645.1 of Methanothrix sp. Classification (GTDB taxonomy): domain Archaea; phylum Halobacteriota; class Methanosarcinia; order Methanotrichales; family Methanotrichaceae; genus Methanothrix. Next base: position 1,301 of record JAXDAR010000074.1, read on the forward strand.
TTGCGAATGATTTGCCTTCCTCGTTCGCCAGGCTCACAGTAGTGTTTACGTCAGTGGCTATGGCATTACCCGGAACTAAGATAATGACCAAATAAACGAAAATGATCAAGTTCGACATTCTCATAGCTATCTCCCACCCGTATTCAATATTTCTTCATTCTTCTTGTATGCGCACTCTAATTTCATAAATTCAACTGTTTTAATTATGTGAATCAATGAATTGCATATTCACATGCTATGTCCATTCATGTTGATATTTATGCCTTTTTTTGTATTTAAAATTAATGCTAAAGTCTAAAATCATTCTTGGCTTTAGCGGAGAGGGCTTTCCCAGGTTTGTCTCCTACGAGGAGAACGCGCAGGATATTTCTACATCAACAAATCCCGTACTTCGAGGGCGTGCCAAAGGAGGTCCTGGGTGTTTTATGTGGGCTGCTACCAGGTCTGCGAGAAGTGGCTCAAGGACCGGTGGGTAGGCAACTATAGGCCATCAAATCCCTTGCTCTGCGACACGGATGACTGGTAAATCCATTTGCCCGTCAGATCCGGTCTTTTATGTCACACAAATCAGTCAGAATCTATGATCAGCCCGCTCTCTCTCTCAGCAGAGCCTCTACCGCTGAATGGATGGCCTGGGCTGAGCCGCCCTTTGGCCTCCAGCCCAGGCTCCTGATTTTATCCAGAGAGAGAAGCATAACCCGGACATCGCCCTTCCAACCCCGGCCCTCCTCGCCGCCGGTATAGCGGTAAGAGACATCCTTCAGGCCCATATGGCGGACGACGATATCTGCGATCTGTGTCACATCCACTGCGTCCTCCGAGCCTATATTGAAGAGGCTCACCTTTTCCTCTGAGGCCTGCAGGCAGAGCAGCATGGCCTCCACGCAGTCCTTGACCTCCAGATAGGACTTCTTCTGCCTGCCGGAGCCCAGGATCTCCAGCTCTGCTGGATTCTCTCCCAGCTTTCTGATGAAATCAACCAGCACCCCGTGGCTGCCCCTCTCTCCCACGATATTGGCAAAGCGGTAGATCCAGGCCTGCATATCGAAGGTATGGCAGTAAGAGGATATGAGGGCCTCGCAGGCCAGCTTGGAGGCTCCGTAAAGGGAGATGGGCAGAAGAGGCCCATACTCCTCCGGGGTGGGGATCTGCTTCGCCTCTCCATAAACCGTGGATGTGGAAGTGAAGGCTATCTTCTTCACCTTCGCCTCTCTCATGGCTTCCAGCAAATTGTGGGTGGCGATGATATTCTGCCTCAGATGAACATTTGAGTCGATGGCGCCCAGCCTGACATCGGGATTGGCCGCCAGATGAAACACCATATCCATTCCCGCCAGAGCATCGGCGAGGCAGTCCGGCTGCAGCAGATCGGCCTCTATAAGACGGAAATTGGATTTTCCCACATAGCCGGCCAGTCTCTCTCTCTTTCCGGAGCTGAAATTGTCCAGGACGGTCACATCGTTGTCCAGCAGCAGTCTATCCAGCAGATGGCTGCCGATAAATCCCGCCCCTCCGGTTATGAGAATTGAAGATCCACTATCCATTGCCTGCTAAAAAGAGAGGGAAGATGAGAAAAAGCTTTCCCTTTTCCAACCATCCATTCAGTTGATCTTATTCATTAACATAAGCTTTTTATGGATAGCAGATATGCTTTCGAGGGGATACCATATGCGGATAACTCTAAAGATTTCGATGTTTTTAGTTGCGCTGATCACAGTCAGTGCCACCCTTTCTGCCGCGGATGAGGGCAGGCTGAAGATCGCCACCACCAGCAGCCTGTATGATACCGGCCTGCTGGAGAGCATCGTGGACCAATTCACAGAGGAGAATAGCGCCACAGTCCAGATACCCTCCCACGGAGGAACAGGAATCGCCATTGCCGCCGGTCAGAAGGGAGATGTGGATCTGCTCATAGTCCATGATAAGGCCCGGGAGGTCAAGTTCATTGAAGAGGAAGACGGCCTGGAGAGGCGGTGCTTTGCTTACAACTACTTCTATATCGTAGGCCCCGAGGATGATCCGGCGGGCGTCTCAGGATTGAACGCCTCCCTGGCTTTCAAGAGCATAATGGAGAAGGGGCTCTCCAACCCCGATCAGGTCAAGTTCATCACCAGAGGGGACCTCTCTGGAACTCATTCCAAAGAGCAGTCTCTCTGGAAGGCAGCCGGGTACAACTACTCTGCCGTCAACACCTCCGGCCCCTGGTATGTGGATGCAGGCAGCCCCATGGGTGCAACCCTGATAATGGCCAATGAGAAGTCGGCCTACACCCTTACCGACATGTCCACCTTCATGGCCTACAAGGGCAATCTGACTTTAGTCCCTCTGATAGAGGGCGGCGATGAACTGCTCAATGTCTATTCCGCCATAGCCATCAATCCGGACAAGCATCCTGGTGTCAACTGCCAGCTTGCCAATCAGTTCATAGACTACCTGGTATCTCCCCAGTGCCAGGAGATCATAGGCACTTATGGCCAGGAGGAATATGGAAAGCCGCTCTTCTTTAAGGGAGAGGGCAATTGCGACATAATGGGCTGCTCAGTTGAGGAATGTGTCGTTCCCACCCAGGCAGGCTGCGCCCAGGCCTGAAAGGAGGAATATTTGGAGGAGATCTGGAACGGGATACTGAGGGCAATAGAGCTCATTGTGACCCTCAATCCCGAGGTCATGGAAATCACCGCCAGGTCTCTTATTATCTCTTTTACTGCTGCAACTCTGGCGGCAGCGATCGACATCCCTCTGGGCGGCCTGATCGAGCTGAGGGAGTTCCGGGGAAAGAGAGCCCTGGTAGACCTGATCCAGACCCTCTACGGCCTGCCCACAGTGACCGTGGGCCTTTTGGTCTTTCTGCTCCTCTCCCGCTCCGGGCCCTTTGGGAGCCTGGAGCTCTTATACACCCCCACGGGCATGGTCATCGGTCAGATGATCCTCATCTCTCCCATCCTCATCGGCCTGACCATCTCTGCCCTGAGGGGGATCAGCCCTCATATCCGAGATACCGCCATCTCTCTGGGGGCAGATGAGAG
>JAXDAR010000075.1:0-8319 GCA_034679645.1 Methanothrix sp.
TCTCCAGTTTCCTGGCTGCATAGATTCCATTTCCCATTCATTTCACCTTGAATAAATCATGATCTGCCACTGAAATCCGGTCTATCATTGAATTATGATATCATCAACGCCATGGTGCCTCTGTGCAAGCATCTTGGCTTTAAGTATGTTGCGACCATCCCTGCCGATGGCAATGCCCTTGTCCTTATTTGCTACCTCTACATAAGCCAATCGCTTACTATTCTTGTTCACGACCATGACGTTCTTGATTGCTGCGGGCTGGAAGAGGTTCTCCAGGAACTCTTTGACGTCCTCGCTGTATTCCACGATCTCGATCTGCTTGCCGACCGATTTCTTGACCCGGTTGATGTTCGAGCCCTTCCGGCCTATAGCCGCGCCCATATCACCTTTCTTGATGACGAAGATGATCCTCTCGTTCTCCTCGTCCACCACACAGTCCCTTGCCATGCCTCCCGTGAGGCTCTCGAACAGAGCTATATACCTTATTCCTTCGGTGGTGAGCTTGAACTCACTCATGCCTCAACACCCCGGATCTCGCGCTGCAGTGCCATTATCTCCGAGTCGCCTGGCTCGATAATGGCCAATGCAGCCACGGAGAACGGTTTTCCGCAGGCAGATCCGAGGTCCTTGCCCATGCCCTGATAACCGTAGACCGGCAGGTCCATGGTCTCCAACTGCATCCGCACGTCTGCAGGGCAATCCAGGGCATAGACTATGAGCTTCGCCTGTCCGCCTAGTCCTGCTTCAATGGTCCTATTCGATCCTAGCATAACATTTCCTGTTCTGATGGAACTTCTTAACGCTCTATCTACATTAATCATAATTTATTACCTCTTGCTTGCTACCAGTGTCACGTCTCCGGTGCCCAGCTGTATCGGCTGGCCCACGATGACGTTTTCCGTTACGCCCCGGAGGTCGTCCACGTCTCCTCTTATGGCCGCATCCAGTATGTGGTTGACAGTGACCTCGAAGGCCGCTCTGGCCAGAACACTGGCCTTCTCGCCGGATACGCCGTGCCGTCCGATCTGCTTGAGCTCGCCATCCACAGTCATGATGTCCGCCACCCGCATGATATGGCGGACGTCTACCGATAAGCCCTGTTCGCGCAGGGTATCGGTGGCCTCATTGATGATGGCGTTTCTGGCTGCTTCTATGCCCAGCACCTCTCCGATCTCGCTTATATTGTTGGTCTTGATCCGGGTGGGATCCACCCCCTCAAACTGCATGACCTTCTTGAGGGAGGAGCCTTCGGTATAAAGAATATACTCGTCGCCCTCCTTACGGATCACCACCCTTTTTATGCCTTCCACTCCTTTCAGAGAGATCTTCTTTATCTTCTCCACCAGCTGGAGAAGCTCCCGGTAGGAGGGCTCTTCCGGTGCCATCACCAGGAGGTTCTCCTTCTGGTCCACATCCAGCCCTGTCTCCTCTTTTAGCTTTGCCGCCACCTCTTCGGCGGTGATCTTGCGCTGCTCGAGGGCTCCCGGATTGAGCTCGATGTTCACATTCATCTCCGCCAGATCGGTGGCAATCGAGCCCAGGTGGAGGATGGAGGAGGACTCTATCGCCCAGGCCACCTCTCTGGCCAGGTCCCGATCGTGGGCGTACTCAGATGTGAGCTTGATGGTCATGGTGGGGGTGGAGGGGATCTTTCTCGCGTCCACGATCTCTATCAGCCGGGGAAGGCCTAAAGTGACGTTGATCTCGGCCACACCGGCATAGTGGAAGGTACGCATGGTCATCTGGGTGCCGGGCTCGCCGATGGACTGAGCGGCGACCACGCCCACCGCCTCGCAGGGCTCCACCCGGGAGTGTTCATAGTCTGCCTTCACCTGAGATATGATCTCCCCCATCTCCTCCGGGCTGGTGTCCACTCCCTTCAATTCGCTTTGAATCGCCTCTTTGATGCTCTGGGGAAGCTCTACTCCCTCCAGCCTCTCCTGGATCTCTTTTTCTGATAGACTCATGCCGACTCCTTCTTCAGCACGCTCTTGATGATCCGTTTGACGTTATCTGTACTGGCATAGTCTCTCCTGGAGGCATCTACACCGTCCTCGCCGTACTGGAACTGGACGATCATCCCTCGCGTCTCCTTGACCGTGCCATCGTATTTGACCTCCAGATCCTGCAGGGCATTGACCAGCCTTCTTGGCAGGTAGCCGCTCTGGGATGTCCTGATGGCTGTATCCACCAGACCCTCACGACCGCCGATGGCATGGAAGAAGAACTCGGTGGGATTCAGGCCGTCCTTATAGCTGGACTCCACGAAACCGTGCGCTTCTGCTCCCAGGTCTCCTCGCCGGAAGTGAGGCAGGGTCCGGCCGGCATAGCCGCGCATGATCCTCTCCCCTCTCACCGACTGCTGGCCGACGCATGCCGCCATCTGGGTCAGGTTGAGCATGCTGCCCCTGGCACCGCTCACCGCCATCACCACCCCGGAGTTGTCCAGGCCCAGGTAACGGCCGGCGATTTTGCCTGCGGTGTCTCGCGCTTTGCCCAGGGTCTGCATGATCCTCATCTCCAGGGTCTCGTCCAGGGTTCGTCCGGGAAGGGGCTCCAGCTCTCCTGCATTATAGGCCTCGATCAGCTGCTGGGACTTCTCCCGAGCGGTGCGGGTGGTCTCTTCGATCTGCTCTGCCGCTTCCGGAGGAATATCCTCGTCATCTATTCCGAAGCTGAAGCCGGCATGCATTATGCCCCTCAGGGCCAGGCGGGTCATCCGGTCCAGGAACTGGCTCGCCACGGAGGGGTTGTACTCCTTTATTATCCTGTCTGTTATCTTGCCCTTGAAGGCACCCACCGCTTTGGCATCTATCGTCCCCATCTTGAGCTGGCCGTCTTTGATGACCACATAAGCGTCGTTCTCGCATTCCTCGTTCTTGCAGACATCGCAGTTGTAGCAGAAGTCAGCCTTGAAGTTCAGGTCAAGGCCCTGGGGGAGGATGAGGCTGAAGATCTGTTTTCCCGTCCAGTAGGGCACTCCATTCAGTTCTCCCTCCGGGGCGGGAAGCTGGGATATATCGAACTTCTTTAAAAGTTCCATTGCTCCCCGACGGTCGATGGGCTTTCGCCCGTGCGTGAGCAGAAACGAGCCGGTCACATAATCGTGGATGCCGCCGATGATCGGCCCTCCAAAGCGGGGGGAAAGGATGTTCTCCTGTACCCTCATCAGTATCTCCGCTTCCGCCCGCGCCTCTTCGGTCTGGGGCACATGCATGTTCATCTCATCGCCATCGAAATCGGCGTTATAGGGAGGGCAGACCGCGGGATTGAGGCGGAAGGTCTTGTAGGGCATGACCTTGACCCGGTGGGACATGATGGACATCCGGTGCAGGGATGGCTGCCGATTGAACAGCACTATATCCCCGTCCGCAAGCTGGCGGTCGATCCTCCAGCCGATGTCTATCTGCTCTGCGACCTCTTCGCAGTTCTTGTCTGTGACCTTAACCCTCCTCTGGTCGGGACGGGTGACATAGTTGACTCCTGGATGGCGGTCCGGGCCGCGGCGCACAAATGTCTTCACTATCTCCATGTTCCTGGAGTTGGCGATCATGGGCACAGACAGCTCCATCGCGATGTCCAGCGGCACTCCCACCTCGCCGATGCTGAGGTTGGGATCGGGAGATATGACCGTCCTGGCGCTGAAGTTGACCCTCTTGCCGGACAGAGATCCTCTGAACCGCCCTTCCTTACCTTTCAGCCTCTGGGAGAGGGTCTTCAATGGCCTTCCGGAGCGGTGCCGGGCAGGGGGCACGCCGGAGACGGTATTGTCCAGGAAGGTGGTGACGTGGTACTGCAATAGCTCCCACAGATCCTCGATGATCAACTGGGGAGCGCCAGCCTCCCGGTTCTCCTGGAAACGCTGATTGATTCTGATGATGTCCACCAGTTTGTGGGTGAGGTCGTCCTCGCTCCTCTGCCCGGACTCCAGGGTGATGGAGGGACGCATGGTCACCGGTGGCACAGGGAGGACGGTCAGGATCATCCATTCCGGGCGGGCGGTGGCAGGATTCATGCCCATGACCTGGATATCCTCGTCCGGGACCTTCTCAAACCGGTCGCGGATGTCTGAGGCGGTGAGTTTGTGGCCCTCCTCGATATAGGATAGGGGCCGCTCGAACTTGATCTCCTGCTGGGGAGCGCCGCAGTAGGGGCAGGTCTTGTTCTTCCTGGCCTCGGCGAAGACCTTGTTCACAGTGTCGTCGGTCATCTGGCCCAGCCGTTCCAGCTCCTGGATCTGCTCCAGATACATCTTCTTCTCATTTTCCTTGAGCATCAGGCGGGAGCAGTCTCTGCATATCGCTCGCAGGACTTTGCGGATCAGCTTGGCGAAACCCACGTGGATGACCGGGGCTATCAGGTCTATGTGGCCGAAGTGGCCCGGACACTCCCCCGGCCTTCCGCCGCAGGATCGGCAGCGCAGGCCGGGATCGATAACCCCTAGCCTGGGATCCATGAGTCCCATCTCGATGGGAAAACCATCATCGTCGTAAGTGTCGGCGGTGATGATCTTGACCACGCTCATCTTTCTAAACTCTTGGGGCGAGATCAGGCCGAAGCGGATCTTGCCAATTCTTTTGGGTACAGTCATGTTTACTCCTAAACAGCGTCTTCCAGGATCAGTCGTGGCGCTACACCCAGCGATTTGATCTCATCCAGCAGGAGCTTGAAGGCATAGCTCATCTCCACCGGATAGATCTCCGTGTCTGCTCCGCAGGTGGGGCAGAAGTCTGCATTTCTCCGCCGGTCGTGAATGGCTATCATGCCGCAGTGGCTGCAGACCAGCTCTGTGACCTTGTCCGATTCGTCCACCAGACGCTCTTTGAGCGCCAGGGCGGCTCCGTGAGCAATGAGCACATCTCTCTCCATCTCCCCGAACCTCAGGCCGCCTTCCCTTGCCCGGCCCTCTGTGGGCTGGCGGGTCAGGACCTGCACCGGGCCGCGGGAGCGGGCGTGCATCTTGCCTGTGACCATGTGGTAGAGTTTCTGGTAGAGGATCACTCCCACGAATAGGTCCGCCATCACCTGCTCCCCTGTGGCTCCGTTGTACAAAATCTCTCTGCCGGTATGGGAGAAGCCGAACTTCTTTAAGGCCGAGCGAAGCTCTGGCTCGTTCTCTCCCAAGAAAGCAGTGGCATCGATGAACCTGCCGTCCAGGGAGCCGACCTTGCCGCCGATCATCTCCAGGACGTGGCCCACAGTCATCCGGGAGGGGATGGCATGGGGGTTGAGCAGGAGGTCCGGGACTATGCCCGACTCGGTGAAAGGCATATCTTCCTGGGGGACGATCAGTCCCACCACTCCCTTCTGGCCGTGGCGGGAGGCGAACTTGTCGCCTAATTCAGGGACGCGCTGGTCGCGGGTCTTGACCTTGGCCAGACGGTTGCCGTTGGAGGATTCCGTGAGGATGACCATGTCCACCACTCCTTTCTCATTGGAGCGCATGGTCACAGAGGTCTCCCTTCTCTGCTGGGGGGTCAGGCCGAACTCAGAGGGCTCTTCCAGGAACCGGGGTGGGCTGGTCTTGCCGATCAAAACGTCGTTGGGGCCCACATAGGCATTGGGATTGACCAGTCCGTCTGAGTCCAGCTGGTCGTAGGCCTCACTACCTCTCGCTCCCCTGACCTCGACATCCGGGATCTCGAACTTGTCCTCCTGGCCGCCGGGGTACTTGCGTTCCTCCGCTTCAGAGACCCGGAAGAAGTGGCTGCGAGCCAGGCCGCGCTGGATGGAACCCCGGTTCATGACCAGGGCATCCTCAATGTTATATCCCTCGTAAGCGAGAACCGCCACCACGAAGTTCTGGCCGGCGGGTCTCTCATCAAAGCCTATGGCCTTGGAGGTCTTGGTGCGCACGATCCCCTTCTGGGGGCTGTTGAGGTAGTGGCCGCGGGTGTCGGGCCGGAGCCTCATGTTGGCGGTGGACATGCCCAGACACTGTTTGACCATTCCTGCTCCCATGGTGTTCCTGGGGCTGGCATTGTGCTCGGGATAGGGGACCAGACCGGCGGCGATCCCCAGAATCATGGACGGGTCCAGCTCCAGGTGGGTGTGCTCAGGGGTTATGTCCTCTTCCCAGATGGCGATGAGGCTGTTTTCCTCCTCCTCGGCATCCAGATACTCCACCAGTCCCCCGGCCACCAGATCGGCGAATGTCATCTCCCCTTTCAGGATCTTGCTGACGTGTTCTTCTGTTACCTGAGCCCGGCCATCCTCGACAACGATCAAGGGCCTCCTGGCCCGGCCGGAGTCGGTGTTCATGAAGATCTCGCCGGTATCCTCGAAATAGGCCACATTTGTCTGGCTGCTTATGCTCCCCGAGCGCCGAAGACGGCGGATGTTCTCGACCAGAGTTCCGGGATCGTCATGATAGCCCACTATCTCACCGTTCACATATACTCTAGCGCCGCCTGTCAGTACTTCAGCCAATGCTACCACCTACTGAAATTATCCCTAAATCCATGAGAATCTTCTTGATATCTTCCGCATCGTCTATCCCTTTGGAGAGCTCCACACCCTGAGCAAAATTTTTCACCAGGCCGCAATTGGGACCCTCGGGGGTCTCGGAGGGACAGATCCGGCCCCACTGGGTGGCATGCAGATCCCGAGCCTCGAAGTGGGGCTGGGACCGGGATAGAGGGGAGATCACCCGGCGCAGATGGGAGAGGGTGGCCATATAGTCGGTCCGGTCCAAAAGCTGGGAGACGCCAGTCCTCCCTCCCACCCAGTTGCCTGTGGCCAGAGGGTGGATCATCCTCTCAGTGAGCACATCCGCCCGGACGGTGGTCACCACATTCAGGTCTCTGTTTCTCATGCTTGCCCTCTCCAACTGATACTTTATGTCCCGGGTCAGGCGGTTGAAGGCCACCCGGAAGAGGTCTTCCATCAGGTCTCCTGAGAGCTTCAGCCTCTTGTTGGAGTAGTGGTCCTTGTCGTCTTCGCTCCTCCGGGCTAAGGCCAGCTCGAAGCAGGCTTCGGCCATGCGGGAGAGGAAGAGAGCTTTTGCATAGCGGTCCTTCTCCTCGACGCCGATATGGGGGAGGAGGTAGCGGTCCAGGACGTAGGTTGCCCTCTTCTTCTGGTACTCCTTGGCCTGGCCGGCGGCGACGCGAGAGCCTATCTTCTCCAGGGCCTCGTCGTTGGTCGAGACCTCAGCCTCCTCCAGGTTCTCCAGCATGAACTTGATGATCTCCGGATTATCGGATACCGATTTGACGATATCCATATCCGTCTCCATCCCCAGGGAGCGGAGAAGGGTAACGAAGTTCAATCTGCCCGAGACGGAAGGAAATGAGACCTCCAGGATGGAGCGGCGGCCTCTCTCCACAATGACCAGCGATCTGTAGCCCTGCCTTTGGGAGAATACCTTGGCCACCTCGATGTTCTCATCGTAACGCTGGTTGTATTCCACCAGGATCTTGTTCGGCGCCAGGTCCTCCAGGGTCATTATCACCCTCTCCGAGCCGTTGACCACGAAGTAGCCGCCGGGATCAGAGGGATCCTCTCCAAAGGATATCATCTCGTCTGCGGTAAGGCCGGAGAGGTTGCAGACTTTGGAGTTGAGCATGATGGGCAGGGTACCTATGTCCGCTTCCACCGGGTCCTTCTCCGTCTCCCCCTCAACGATAGTCATCTCCAGTTTGATCGGGGAGGCATAGGTCAGGTTGCGCAGGCGGGCGTCATTGGGGTAGAGCCTCTCCACCGAGCCATCTGCCTCGCGCACCATGGGCTTCTCCACCCGGATGTTGCCCAGCTTGACATAGGTGTTCTCGATGTTGGTCTCTATGATGTTGACCTCATCAATCACCTTTTGCAGGCCTTTATCAATGAAGTCGTTAAAGGAGTTGATATGATGATGCACCAGTTTATCCCTGGTAAAATAGGCGCTATAAAGAGCATTTCTGTCGAGCAAAAAACCACCTTTAATCGATTACCAGCCGGTAAAAGATCGAATGTTTGGCTGTTGTGCTTTTCCTTATTATCTTGATTATGTCGCCCACTTTCGCCCCGATCTCCTTGGCTGCGGGGTCGCTTGCACGGATTTTTGGCAGCTGTGGCGCGTCGATGCCAAACTCCTTCAGCACCTCGGAGCCCTCATCCGGAGTGAGGAGAATATGTTCCGGAACCATCTCATGATCTTTTACGGCAAACTTGGTCACTAGAACCACCAACTCTTAGAAGGAGCAGCATAAAGGCTCAAGGAAACTCCAAACGGGCTCGGGGGGATTTGAACCCTCGACCACCTGGTATCTTCATGCAAAAATTTAAAAGCCAGACGCTCTGCCTAACTGAGCTACGAGCCCTCGCGGCCTGGCATGC